>JBGTRP010000307.1:0-7987 GCA_041940685.1 Acanthopleuribacteraceae bacterium | reverse complement strand
CCGGACACGGACCGCTCTCACCTCTCGATCACCGACGTGCTCGAGGTCGCGCTCGACGTCGGCGCCGCCGACCACCACCTGCGCGCGATCCAGCTGCCCTACGGCCTCGCCGCGGGTGAGGGCGTCGCGCTCGAGAGTCAGCTCGCGCCCGACGGGCGCTCGCGCGCGCTGCTCCACACCCTCGCCGGCACGGGCACCGCGGTGTTCGCGAGCGCGCCGCTGTACGGCGGGCGCCTGCTGGGCTCGGTGAACGCCCTCGACCCGGACCCGGTGCTGGCCATGCTCGATGCCAACCGCGAGATCGTGCATAGCGACCTGACCGCGATCATCACCGGGCCGGGGACCGGCCCATTTCCTCCCAATGATAAGGATCCGAGCTTTGCTCCGGTGCCGGCCTCGCCCGAACGGCGGCAGCCTTACCGCGAGGTCACGGTGCTCTACCACGAGCCCTTTTACGCGGTACAACCCTTCCCGCTGTACTACACCGATGAGATGGCCGACACGCTCTCACCGGGCCGCGACAAGTTCGCCATCAACTATGGCAGCGCGGGCATTGCCAGCCAGATCCTCGCCAACCGTTTCGGGGTAGGCCCGCAGGCGGAATGTACCGAATGCAAGTTCGAGGAGTTCTTTCTCAGCGCCTGGACCGCCGGCGATCCGGCGATGCTGGTCGACCTGCCGGCCAATGCGCCTCTGATCCCCGATCCGGAGAAAGGCACGACGGCCGAGCAAGCCGCGACGGCCGAGCGGAACCTCCTCGAAAGGCTGACGCTCGCCCAAATACAAGACGCGAAGAACAGCACGGACAATATGAAGCAGGAACACACGACGCCGGGCTTCAAAGCAACGCGGGCCTTCTACCCCGATGACCCATCCAACGTCTACCACGCCTACATGCGGGACCATGTCAAGATGCGCATCCACCATGGCAGCCAGGGCGTGCCGCATGTCCATCACCACCACGCCCATCAATGGCTGGCCACCCCCAACAGCGACAGTGGCCATTACCTGGACAGCCAAATGATTACGCCCGGTTCCGCCTACACGCTCGAACTGGTCTACAACGGCGCGGGCAACCGCAACCAGACCGTGGGGGACACGATCTTCCACTGCCATTTCTACGATCATTTCGCCGACGGCATGTGGGCGCTGTTCCGCGTCCATGACGTGTTGGAGCTGGGCACCGAGATGGGGCCCGACGGCCGCCCGCTCCCCGGCGCACGCGCCCTGCCCGATGCGGAAATAAAAAGCGGCACGCCGATCCCCGCGCTGGTGCCCTTGCCCACGCGAGCCATGGCGCCCATCCCCGCGGCGGTAGCCATCGTCGAAGGCCAGGTCCAGTTCCCCGAACCTCCCGCCACCAATCCCGGCTTCCCTTTCTTCATTCCCGGTAAGATGGGCCGCCGCGCGCCCCATCCGCCCATGGATTTTGCGGTCAAGGACGGCGATGTGCTCGATGGCGGACTGCCACGCCATCTGATCACGGATGGGTCCGTGAAGTTCGAAAACCATACGCGCTGGGATTTCACCAAGGAGTCGGACAAGCTCGACGCGATCGAGTTGCCCGAGGGCGGGACCGCGGTGGAAAAAGTCGCCATGAAAGCCCACGCCACCCGCCACCACCCGAGCGTGACGCCCGAGGGCCGGCCCGATAGCTTCATCCTCAACGGCTTGCCGCCACAACCGGGAGCGCCTTATGCCGATCCCGCCATCGATGACGACGGCCGACCCGTGGGCCGCAAACGGCTCTACCGCTCCGCCCAAATTCAAATGGACGTGGTGCTCAACAAGAAGGGCTGGCATTATCCCCAACAGCGGATGATCACGCTTTGGGGCGATGTGCAGGATACGCTCAACGGCGTCCGCCCTCCCGAACCCTTTTTCTTCCGCGCCAACAGCAAGGACTTCATCGAATTCTGGACCACCAACCTGGTGCCGGACTACTACGAGTTGGATGATTTCGAGGTGCGCACGCCGACCGACATCCTGGGCCAGCACATCCACCTGGTCAAATTCGATGTCACTTCTTCGGACGGCGCCGCCAACGGCTTCAACTACGAGGACGGCACCTTCAGTCCCGACGAGGTGCGCAAGCGAATTCAGGCCATCAATAAAAACGGCGGCATCCTCGGCCCGGATGGAAAGCGCCGCGAGTTGGAGCCCAAGGCAATTCCCTTTTTCGGCGCTGGTCCGCAAGGCGAGTGGTTGGGCGCCCAAACCACGGTTCAACGTTGGTACGCCGATCCGCTGCTCAACAACCTGGGTGACGATCGCACCATCCGTACGGTCTTTACCCATGACCATTTCAGCCCCTCGACCCACCAGCAGATTGGCCTGTACGCGGGTCTTTTGGTGGAGCCCGAGGGCTCCGAATGGTTCCTTTCCTATGAAGAAGACCCCAAAAAGGCGCGCATGTACACGCGGCTGGCCAAACCCTACGACTTCGCCTCACGCGCCGAGGAACCCGGCTTGAAGGATTGGCTCCTCCACGACGGAGGTCCCACCAGTTGGCAGGCCGTCATCGCCACACCCGATCCCAACGACAGTTTCCGCGAGTTTGCCTTCCTCTTCGGCGACCTGCAACACGCCTACCTGCCGGGAAGCCGCAAGAAGGCGGCACCCTACAATCCCGTGAACGCCTCAAGTCCCAATCCCCAACCCTGGGGTTGGGCGCAACCCGACTTCGCGGTCAGTCCGGCAACGGGCAATAGCAACTTAAGTGCGCCCTATCCCCTGATCATCGACGACCAGTTCGAGGGAACCTACGCGCTGAACTACCGCAACGAGCCGGTTAGCCAGCGGGTCTCCTGGCCGGCAATCAGCGCCACCGAAAAGCTCACCCCCGAGGAGGCGGCGCTCGCTACCGATCTCGGCTTTGCCTTTTCCTCCATGAAAAGGTTGGACAAGAACCTCAACCGCCAGCCGCGTGGGGAAACCCTTCTGTACGGCCAGCAAAACCTGGTGGTGGATTTTCCCGACCTGCCGCTCAACCACGGCGTGCGCGATGACGACCCCTACACCCCGGTTCTGCGGGCCTATGCCGGGGACAAGATCCAGGTGCGCACCTTGGCCGCCGCCTATTTCCAAACCCACTTCTTTACGATCCATGGAGTGAAATGGCTTGCCCAGCCTTCATGGGCCGATTCGGGCTATCGCAATGTTCAACCCATCAGCCTCTCCGAACACTTCGAGTTCCTCTTCGAGCTTCCCCCTATCGAAAGAGAGCGGGCGAACATGGATTATTTCTACAGCGCCAACTGGGCCCAATCCGGCCTATTGAATGGGATTTGGGGACTGATGCGCGCCTACAATGCCAACCGTGACGTCGACCACCTCATGCCTCTGCCCAACAATCCACCGGTTGCGCAGAAGGTGGAACGCGAGAGGAAAGCCGATCACGACTGCCGCTGTCCCGAAAATGCAATCGGCCAACGCGACTTCTCGGTCTACGCGGTAACCGCGAATGCGTTACCCGATGGCGAGTTGGTCTATTACGAGCAGGAGGGTGCGTCCATGGGCAATCCCTATGCCATGGTCTACGTGAACGGCGAGGACTACGATCCCGAACTCGGCAAACTCAAGGAGGGCGCGCCGGTGGAGCCGTTGATTCTAAGAGCCAACGCGGGCGATTGTATCCATCTCGAACTCCACAACGCCTTCGATCCCGAAAACGGGGTTTTCCAGACCAGTTCCCAGGCAAGCTCCAGTTCTCAGGCCAGCTTCGACTTCGACATCGCCGCCAGCCAGAGCGTCTTGGACGCCTTGAACCACAACCAGGTGAGCGATGCGCTGATTCGGGCCTTTGCGCTAGCCGATATGCAGCTTTCCGCACAAGCCCAGATAAGCGGAAGCAGCACAAACGGATGGACAATCAGCGACTCCGTGTACAGGCGAAGCTATCGCCTCGGCCAAGCCGATGACCTCATTGCATGTACGGGAACCTCACTGCTAACACCTTCCGGGCAAGTGGGGCTGCTTCCTCAACTCCTCCATTTCGATATCGGGCGCGATGCCAACTTCAATGCCGGTATCAACCCGGTACAAACCGTCGGGTTTGGCCAATCACGCCGGGTTTGCTGGTACGCCGGCGAGCTGCGGCGCGATGCGGGCGGCAGGGCCGAAGGGAGACCGATGGAGCTCGGCACGGTCAACCTTTTGGCAGCGGACCCTATCGAACAGGCTTCCAATACCCTGGCCGGCGTGCTGGTAATCGAGCCCCAGGGCGCCGTGGTCCGCACCGATGCGGGCACGCGCACCGCCGCCACGGTCAGGGTGGGCGACACCTCTTTCCGCGAGTTCGTGCTCCAGTACCAGGACCAGTCCAATGTCTACCTTGGCGGTTCCTCCTCGGGCTTTCCCTTGATCACGCTCAACGGCAAAAGCGAAAATGTCGTCTTTCAGTTTGGATCTAATCTCGACAGTGAGGAGATGTATGAGGTCTATTCCGATTTTCTCCATGAGCGGGAACCGCAAACCCCGATCTTTGCGGCCGGCGCGGGCCAGGCCATGCGTTTCCGGCTCTCCTGGTCCAATTCACCCTTTTTCGCCATGCCTTTTACGCTCTACGGCCATGTCTGGCAACAGACCCCATACGTGGAGGGTAGCACGCGCCTGGGCGACAACCCATTCTCCCGCTGGGTGGGCCACAAGAGCGATATGGCCGTGGGCGGGAGCGCCGATCTCCTGATCGACAAGGCGGGCGGCAGCTTCGCCGTGCCCGGCGATTATCTCTACCGCACCACCAACAACCAGGCCGCCATCTATACGGCCATTTGGGGCATCCTGCGTGTCAGCGAACCCGGCAAGGACGCTCTGGTGATCACTTCACTGAGCACCGGCGATGATGGTCTGTCCACCGTCACGGGCCATACCACGGTCAACCCCTATACCGGTGTCTATGCCGCAAGCGTAAGCCTGCAAGACCCGGACGGTAAGGCCCTGGCCCAAACGGAAGTAGACCCCAATAATGGAAGTTGGCAGGCAAGCGTGCAACTTACGCAAAAGGAAGCCGTGATCGCCGTTTCCAGCGACGGTGGCCGCTACGTCTACAGCCAGAGTGAGTCTGCCTCCACGGACACCCTAAGCTCGGCCTCCATAAGCGATTCACTGCTGGGCCAAGCCATGGGAAAAGGCTTTCAATTGCAAGTTCTCCAAACGGGTCCGAACCTTTCGGAAGCACCGAAGAACAAAGACAGCGCAAAAGATTCTGATCATAGTAATGGAGAAGAGCCATGATTACGGCATGCCTGCTGCTGATCCTGGGCGGCGAGCCGCACCGGGACGAGGTCGTCCTGGACGGCATCCGCGTCACCTTCACCCTGAGCTCCATGGAGCAAGGCGACGATCGCCTGATCGCGGGAAATAGTCTGGCAGCCCGTTTCGAGCTACGCGACGAGGCCAGCGGCCAACCCATCTCCGGAGCCTGGCCCGCTGCCTGGATGGACCCTCTCAAGCAATCGGGAGCCGCCAGCAGCGGAAACTGCTCGGCACGGATTCAAACCTTTTTGGAGGGCGATCTGTTCTCGCGGGCGGAGGTCAACCTCAACCTTTATCAGGTGGTCGCGCTCAACGACGACGCTACCATTACCGTGATCGATCCCATGTACGGTTTCGGCGGCACGCGCCTGAAGGCCATGGTCCAACTGCCGGGCAAGGGCGGGGACTGGCGTTTGGATCGCGAAGAGGATTTTTTGTTCGTCACGGTTCCAGAGGCCCAGCGCCTGTGCGTGGTGGACACGCGGTCCTGGAAACTGGCCGCCGATCTGGAAATGCCGGGCCCACCCGCGGCGCTGGCCATACAAGCGGACGGCTTTTACCTGTGGGTAGCCGCCGGCCGGCAATTACTTGCCGTGGATACCCGCGAACTCAGGATCGCGGCGGCGATTCCCCTCGCAAACCCGGCCCACGGGCTCGCGCTATCAGCGGACGACCGTTTTGTTTTCGCGGCCGGCGCCAACGGGATCGCGGTCCTGGATGCCGCGGACAGGCGTGTCTTCCGCGTCCTGGAAACCGGATCCCCACCGGTGGACATGGCTTTCTCCAACGCGGCGGATCTCTTATACGCAACCCTGGAAGATGGCCATATCGCCGCGTTCGACGCCGAGGCGGTGCGGGCGCGAATCCCCTCCAAACCGGGCATCGGCCCGATTCGGTTCCCGGAGACGGGTTACCACGGGTTTGTGCTCAACCCGCCCGACAACAGCATCCAGGTATTGGATACCGCCGTCAACCGCCTGACCCAGATCGGCTATCTGGAGCAGACGCCCCACCAAATGGCCTTCTCCGACAACCTGGTCTATGTCACCCATGCCGGCAGCGACATCGTGCTGATGGTGCCGCGAACCCAGGTAGGCCGGGATGGGGAAGCGCTGCAAGTGATCGATTTCCCCGGAGGACGCCATCCGGTCGGCCGTTTGCCCGGCCAGGCCGCCCGCCTGGTGCGGGCGCCGGGCGCGGAGGCGGTCTTGATTGCCAATCCCGAGGACATGGCGATCTACTACTACATGGAAGGCATGGCCGCGCCCAAGGGCCAATTCAACAACGCGGGGCGTCGGCCCATGGCGGTGTTGGCGCTGGATCGAAGCCTGCGCGAGCGCCGGCCGGGCGCCTATGAAACCACGGTGACGCCCAACATCCCCGGAACCTGGATCGTCCCATTCTTCAATAACGCGCCCCGGCTGGCCCATTGTTTTCACGTAGAGATTCAGGCCTCAAAGCACGAACAAATAGCAAGAGCGCCGCGGGCCGCGCCACTGGGCGGCCACCGCCGCGTGAAGCTGGATTCCGAGACGCATGTCCGCTTTCGTTTGTTTGCCGGTCCCGATAACCAACCGGTCCTCGACGCGCGCGACGTGACCATGCTGGTAAGCCTTGCGCCCGGCAGGTGGCATCGTCGCTTTCCGGCCACTCATCTGGGAAACGGCATTTACGAAATGCGCTTTACGCCCCGGGAAGAAGGGCTGTACCAGGTCTATCCGGCAGCCCCATCCCTGGGCCTCGACCCCACGAGTTCATACCTGGCCCTGCTGGCCATCGGTAAAGGAGATGGACCATGAAGCTTCTCATTTTGTCTTTTGTCACAAGTTGGACCCTGATGGCTGGTGGAGACTGTTGCGCCACGACATCGGTTCCTGAATCCAAAACAAGGATGCGAACCCTTCCCAAGACGCTGGTGATCGACCAAGATGGCCGCCAACGCGCATTTTCCGATCTGATCGCCAGCAAGGCCGTGGCCATCAACTTCATCTACACCGCCTGTAGGACCGTTTGCCCACCCATGGCCGCAAACTTCGCCAGCCTTCAACGCGAATTGCCGGATGGAGCTCGCCTGATTTCGGTCAGCCTGGACCCACGAACGGACACGCCCGCCCGCTTGCGGGCCTGGGGCGAAAAGTTTGGCCGCGGGCCCAAATGGGTTCTGTTGACAGGCGAGAAAAACGAGATCGAGACGCTTCTGAAGGCGCTTGGCGTATTCACCCCACTCAAGGAGAGTCATGCGCCCATTTTGATGGTCGGCCGCGGGCAAAGCTGGACGCTGACCAGCGGGTTGGCCCCGCCCGAATCCATTCTGAAACTCATGAACGATATGGGAGGCGCGCCATGAACGCCACTTTCTTCATCCTGTTGTTGTTTGGTCCCGAAACTACCGGATCGGCGGCGCACCCCTACTTTCCCGACCTGGCCTTGTCCGACCAGAATGGGCAAAGCAGGCGCTTTTATTCCGATGTATTCAAGGACAAGATCGTGGTCATGAACACCTTCTTCGCCTCCTGCACGGGCAGTTGCCCGGTGCTCAACCGGACCATGGCCGCCATGCAGGAACACCTGGGCGAGCGCATGGGCAGAGAGGTGGTGTTGGTACTAATACAGAAAAGGAAGCAGCATCATCAAAATTAGTACGTATGGCGAAAGCACGCGTCAGAGTGAAGGCTAGAAAAGCGGAGATTCTAGCCGAGCAGAAGGATCAACAGGAAAAGATAGAAGACTT
>JBGTRP010000306.1:0-8010 GCA_041940685.1 Acanthopleuribacteraceae bacterium | reverse complement strand
CCGCGAGCCGTTTCCTTTTCCGCAAAGGATCGAGGCCATGAGGCTGGGCCCAGGGAACATCTACGCGGAAGAACCCACTTCCCGATCCCGGTTCTTTCTCGCAACAAACCCTTCTCCCTCAGCGTAGGGAGATACAGCTTTTTGCAAGAAATTTAGCCTCAAAAGGGGGAAGCATATGCGGCTAAAGGGGAAGCGGGCACTGGGTTGTAGTCTTTGGGTTCTTTTTTGCCTGGCCGGACTTGGCTTTGCGGGAGAGCCGAAAACCATCGCGGACCTGCTGGGCCAACCCAAGGGCAAGATCCTGATACTCGGCGTGTTCCATTTCGAGGGTGGCAGCAGGGACACTCATAAACCGAAAAATTTCCTGGATGTCTTTTCCGAAAAAAGGCAAAAGGAGATTGAAGAGGTCACCGAATTGCTGACCAAGTTCAAGCCCACCAAGGTGGCGGTCGAATGGAAGGAAGCGGAAAGGGGCGACAAGACGCGAGAGGAATACCAGGCCTACCTGAAGGGTGAATTCGAGCTCAGGCACAACGAGGTTTACCAGCTTGGGTTCCGGCTAGCCAAAAAGATGAACCATCCCCAGGTCTATCTCGTGGATGCGAAGGGCGAGCAGCTCCAGCCCTGGGTCGATCCCGAGGAATACGCCAAAAAGCATCCGGGCCAGGAACGCTTCTTCTACGACGGTTGGTACGAAAAGTACGAGGCCTGGTGGGATCATCTCGACGAGGCCAAAACCCGAACGACCCTGCGCGAGCATTACTTGGTGGTCAATGACGAACGGGCCGCGCTGCTCAACCATGGCGTGTACCTCTCGGGCGGTTTCGCCTACGGCGCGGGCGATGAATATCCCAAATTGAACGGTTTCATCAACCGCTGGTACAACCGCAACCTCAAGATCTTCGCCAACCTGGTGCGCATCACGGAAAAACCCGACGAGCGCATCGTGCTGATCATCGGAAACGGCCACCTGGGCATTCTGCAACATCTCGTCAAGGCCTCGCCGGCCTATGAGTTGGTTGCGGTTCAGGATTATCTCGGTACGCCGGCGAAGCCCTGATCCTCCCGGCAGGGTCATTCATCCTTCCCCTGGACCCAATCTGGGCCCAACGGCGCCTCTCGATCAGTAGGTAGAACCTGTCCAGAAACGATTTTTTGAACCACAAAGAACACGAAGCCACACGAAGAAAAAATGCATAAATTTTTTAATTACAGTTAATTATCGTAAATTCTTTTTTTATCTTCGTGCCCTCGGTGGTGAATTTTGCTGTTCCTGGATGGACTCTAGGTAAATTGGCGCATGAGCCTTTCCAGCGGGCCCATCTGATACCTTGAGGACCACCAGCATGAAAAGCACACCGCGCCCAACATAAAAATCACGCCGCTGGCTAGGGCAAAAACCAAAGACTGGTGTTCCAGGCGGCCCATCGCCTCCAATACGCCCATACCGATTACCACATGGGCGATGTAATGGGTGAAAGCCATCCGGCCCGTGGGCGCCAGCAGCTTCACCAGGAAGTGGCGGGGGAAACGCGCCGCGAAGCCCACGCTCAGGCAGATTACCGAAAGGGCGGCGCCGGACCCGGCAACCATATAAAGTGGCATGGGCGGCATGGGATCGGCGCCGAATAGGGCGTGAACGATTTCGTCGCTCCATTCGGGGCTCCTTGGAATCCAGCGAACCAAAACCACGGACAGGATTTCCGCCGCCAATGCGAATCCCAATCCAAGGCGCAAGAGCCTCGATCTCGTCTCCGCTTGTTGCAGGTCTTGGCGACCCAGCCACAAGCCCAAAAACAGAAAGGAAAGCCAGGGGAAGACGGGATGAAAACCGTTGAAGAAGAGGTGACGGATCATGCCCTTCCAGGTCCAGAACCCGGAATAATGCAGGGTCTCCCAATTCCAGCCGGTCTCGTAATCCAAGCGCAACAGCAGCAGCACAAAAACCGCGATGCAAAAAAAGTAGCCGCTCCAGAGGGACGCGTTGGAGCGATGGAGAAACAGGACTCCCAGGGAGAGGTACACGCCATAAAAATGCAGGATATCCGCGGGCCACAGGGGCGCATAGCAGAGACCCACGGCGAATAGCAGCAGCGCACGTTTCAGGATAGTCCGGCGGCAGGTTGTCCAGGCCTCCGCCTCACCCGATTCCCTGGCTTTGCGGGACATCAGGGAAAGGCCTACTCCCGCCAAAACCACGAAGGTCGCGGCCGCTCTGCCCTCGAAAAGACCGGTCAGCCACACCAGCCAGCCCGGACCGTTCTTCGAAGCCCCCATGACGACCTTGAAGTTGACGAGGACCATGCCGAAAACGGCCAAAGCTCTCGCGATATCCAAACCCGGAATTCGGGCGCGCATACTGTTTTGGCTCATAAATCCCTGTTCCTTGGAAAGAAATCTCGGATCGAGGACCCGATATCTCACAACCTGAGGAACTCGAACCAAAAAATCGACCCAACCCAAGGGTTGGCACCTTTTGGCGGTCTCAACCAGGTTGTTGGGACTTCACAAACCGAGAGGGCGTGGTTCCGGTTTCCTTTTTGAAAATGCGGTTGAACGAGGACTTGGAATGGAAACCGCATTCCAGCGCCACGGCCAAAATGGTCTTGTGCCTGTTTTCAGGCTGGACAACCGCTTTTTGGAAGTCACTCACGCGATAGCCATTCACAAAATCAAAAAAATTGCATTTGAGGGAGAGGTTGAGAATTTGGGAAAGATGATGGCTGGAGACGCCCAGGCGGGCCGCCAAATCCGGAGCCGTGAGCTTGCTGTCCAGGTGGGGCTTGTGGCGATCCATTAACGCGGTTAATGATTGCGCCATCCGCTGAATTTGATCTTGCTTTAGGCCGGATGCGCGGTATTTCGGTGTCGTGTCGAGGCGGTTTCTCACCAAGCTTTCGGCGTTCACAATGATGGCCCCTTGTTTGAGCCCGAGGAACCCCAAAACAAAAACCAAGAGCGTCCCCGATCCAAAACCAACCCGCAGCAACTGGTCGTCCTCGAAAATCCGAACATGCAGGTTGAGCGCATCGGGAATGCTGATGAGCAACCAAAAGCCCGCGATGCCCGCGGCGAGCGTTCGGACCCAGGCCAAGCTGACGCCCTCGGAGTAGGAGAACAGCCTCCCCATGCGTTTTTGATGCTGATGCAGCAGCCTGAAGGTCCAGGCGAGGTAAAAGGGGACCACCAAAAATTCAGCGAAATAGAAGGCGTTAAACAGTACTCCTCGCTTCACCAAGCTCGCCTCCGTGAAAAGGCGGTCCAATCCCGAGGCGCCCTGGTCGATGCCGATCCAGATGAGAATCAGCCAGGAGAGGAGATAGGGCGCAAAATGACGCCATTGACGGCGGATGCCGATATCCTCCCCGATCAGAGCCGAAACATAAAGGTAAAAGCAAGGGGCCAGCAGCAGGTTGGCATTGACCAAGAAAAGCAGCCAGTCCGGATCGCTTTGCAAGGACAGCACCGCCGCCCCGTAGGCGGCGGCTAGAACCAGGAAAAGACGACCCAAGGCGCGGTCATGCGCATGTTTCTTTTTCTTGGTGAACAGCAACAGCGCGAGGAAAAGGCTGTGAGCCAGACCGATATAAATGAGAATCCGCATCTTGGTTGACGATACCCGGATTTGAAAATCCGGGAGCAGTTGATAGAAGGCCCGCGGGGACCCGATGCGCCCAAGATAGCGCGAAAACGGAAATGGGGACAGCCGGTCTCATGGTTTTCTCTCTATTTCCGGCTTCGAAACTCTTGTCATGGGAGAGGATGCGCCTACTCCAGTGCAATTAAAAGGCGGAAGCGCTGGGCGCGGCGGCGGACGATTGGCCCAGGTCGAGCTTGTAGAGCAGAAGTCCCGGGTTGTCGTCCGGCCCTTGTCCGGCTTCCTCCCGCAGTTTTTGAGCCCTGCCTTCCCGGCCCGCTGGGGTTTCCCAGCTAGGCTCGATCGGCATCACCAGGTAATCGGAAAAGGTATAGCGCATGAAAATCCCGTCAGACTTCAGATTGGCCCGCACCAGATTGCCGCGGTAGTCGTAAACGTCGAAGAAAAAGCCCATTTGCACCAACACCAGGTCACCGATGCGGCCGATGAACAGGTTGGCGCTCTTGGTGAGAATGGTGTCTTGCAGTTTTTTGCGGGGATCGCGCGCGAGGTTCAATTCGTCCACATCGCTGGGCCTCACCATATCCTCGTAATTGCGGGGCGTATCCTCGCCCAGCCTGGCCGCGAAACGCCCGTCTTCATCGTAGACGTCGATAAAATTGCGGTAGGGCGAGCCGGTCCAATAAAGGCCATCCACGCGTTCGAACGCGGTGTAGGCCCTTTTCGGCGCCCCACGGGTGGCGGCCGCCTCGACGCTAGGGATGCGGTCGCCGAAGCCGAAGCGGATTCGTTGCCGCCGTTCCGTTGCGTCCAGCACCACATGATAAGGGGTGGACGGGTCCGCGCTGGGAAAGGCGCACAAGGCCAAGGCATGGGGTTGGTGCCAGACAAAGTTGTAGCGGGCGGGGATGATGAAATTCTCCACCTTGGATCGGGTGGCGCGGAGGTAGCGGCCGTCGCTGTCGAAGACCTGAATGCTGCCGAGCATGGGGTCGCTGACCGCCAGGTGTCCGTCGTAGACCACGCGGATCTTTTTGGGATACTGGAATTGGCCGGGGCCCTCGCCTCTGCCGCCAAAGGATTTCACGAAGCTGCCGTCGCGCTCGAACTTGTAAACCCTAAAGGTGTGTTGGTCCAGGACAAACCAATGTTCCTGGTGAAAAACCAGGTCCGTCACCTCACCCAAAATGGAGCCCTCGCCGTCCTCCAGCTTGATGAAGGAATGGGGTTGCAGCAGGTCGTTGAAGAGCCGTAGGTCATCCATTCGGGCCTGTTGCGCAACGCTTAGTAGGCGCTTCCCGGGGAAGGGTTGCGCGGAAGGTCCTTCGACCCTGGGGATCGAGGCGCCATGGCGAAATGCCTTGTGCTGGCGATCGCAATGCTGAAGAAACAATCCTATAAAAATAATTGCAAGATATCTCATGGTTGGCACCTCTTTCAAGAACGATGGTTCGGGTTGTTCAGGATGGGGAAGTCGCCTGAATACGGGGGCCCCGTGGAGCCCCCAATTGGCACGATCTACATGATTTGACCGTTACAGAATTCACGTTGACAGTTTTGAGTCCCCCCGGGGAGACATGCATGGGTAAAGAGGTAGATATTGGGTCCACCGCAGCACCATTCATAATTGGGTTCGTAGATGGCGCCGCTGGCGTTGGACCGGGTGAAGCTGCCGGCGATCATTCCGATGCTGAGCAGCAGGCCGAATAGGATCAATTTCGCTTTCATTAGTTCCTCCATATTTTCCGGGAAGGGGAGCGGGACGCCCTCCTTTCGCCGGTAGATCGTTTGGTGATGGCGTCCTCGAGAACCCGTTCCAGCAGGTGAATGTCTCCCGCGGTATCGGGATCGGGTTGGGGATGGTAAACGGCCAGTAGCTCGCCCCTGTCTTTGTGGATCACGGCGATGGCCGTATCGGCAAAACCCGCATCGCCCACCCGGTTTTCCAGCAGGATGGGATAGTCTACCCGTCCTACCCGGCGCAACCGGTTGAGGTATGTGGGGTCCTGTCCGTGGACCACCAGGAAGAAGTCCACTTCCTCGCCGTAACGCGCGTGCCAGTCGGCCATATTCTCCAACTCCCGGGTGGTGCAGGTGTTGCAACTCAACTCGGAGAAGTAGAAGATCACGGCCAGCTCATTGCGGAAATGGATATCCGGATCAAAGACTCCATGGGGTTCCATCTCCAACAAGACGCCCATATCGTAGGGACGAGGCTGGCTTTCGATCGTGGTTGCCGATCCGGGTTTCCCCGAAAACCAGACAACCAGGCCGGTTAGTAGGGCCAAAACAAGGCCGATGCTCACCGAATGACGCACGCCCAACTCCTTTTCGCGAACGCGGTAACGAATCGCATCTCTGGTGGTAGGGGAACTCTGGGGAGGCCCTCTCCACCGCGGTCCGATTCGCGATTACCCCTGACGTGCAAAAAGCTCAGGAAATTGATCAACAAATTTTAAAAATCTGTGAATTGATGATGGGAATCATGGAATAAAATCACTAGAACAAGTGGGATTCGTGTTTTCATAGTTCCTGATTATTTTTCGTGGGCGATCATCAAAATTTAAATTTTCGTTCAAACGGGGCTTGGGGAGAGGTTATGAGGGAACAGTCTGGCGACATTACAAACTTGCTTGAACGCTGGAATCGAGGCGATCGCGAAGCTTTCTCGCTGCTCATCGATATGGTGTACGGCGACTTGCGCAAGGTGGCGGCCGGGCGGTTAGGATCCCGCGGGAGGTTGAACCGATCGCTCTGCACCACGGAGTTGGTCCACGAAACCTATCTTGCCTTGCAGCGCCAGGACCGAACCACCTGGCAGAACCGCACGCACTTCTTCGCGGTGGCGGCCCGTTTGGTGCGCCGTATTGTCGCGGAGCGCCATCGCCAAGGGTCTCTGCAAAAACACGGCGCCGGCGCGCCCCGACTCTCCATTGAAGGAAATGATCTGAAGATTCCCTGCAATTACCCCAATTGGCTGGTTCTGGATCAGGCGTTGGATCGTCTGGAAACCGTTGACCACGCGGCTTACCAGGTCGTGCTGCTGCGATATGTGCTGGGGCTCAGCCTGGATGAGGCGGCCAAGGTGCTGAAGCTGGGCACGGCCACGGTGGGCAGACATTGGCGTTTTGCCCGCGCCTGGCTGCGCGCACAACTGGAGAGGATGGACCTTCATGAACGCCCAAACCTGGCGTAAGGCGCGCCCCATTTTTGAAAAAGCCACGGGCCTGCCTTTGCAGGAGCGCATGGCCTATATCGAAACGGCTTGCGCCGGAGACCGCTCACTCGAGGCCGCCGTGGGAACGCTCTTGGCCTATGACGAGTCCTCGCGAAGCGATTTTCAACCGGCCATGCAGTATTTGCGGGACCATGCCGAGGAGGAACGGTCCGCGCGCCGGGTGGGTCAAATGTTGGGCCCCTACCGCCTGATTCGGTCCATCGGACGAGGCGGCATGGGCGAGGTGTACCTCGCGGAACGGGATGACGGCAAACTCCAGCGGGAGGTGGCCGTCAAGCTCCTGCACCCGGATTTGAAGGGCAGCCATTCGCCGCGGCGTTTTCGAGCCGAGCAGCAGATTCTCGCCAACCTCCATCATCCCAATATCGCCAAGCTCATCGATGTGGGCGTCTCCCCGGAGGGGGAGCCCTATCTGGTCATGGAGTACATCGACGGTCTTCCCATTCTGCGTTACTGTGATGAGAAGCGTTTAAATATTGGACAACGATTGGAGCTCTTCAGGCAAATATGTGGCGCCGTGGAACACGCCCATCGCAATCTCATCATCCACCGCGACATCAAGTCCAAGAATATTTTGGTCGATGGCGAAGGCGTCCCCCGTTTGCTCGATTTCGGCATCGCCAAACTCGCGGGTCCGGTTGCGGGTTTGACCGCCACCGAGGAGACGCAAACCGGGATGAGCGTCATGACGCCCTATAACGCGAGTCCCGAGCAGCTTCGCGGCGAGCATATTTCCACGGCTACCGACATCTATGCCCTGGGCTTGATCGCCTATGAAATGCTGACGGGCAAGTTGCCGTTTTCGGCGGACAGCGCGATGGACTACTTGCTGAAACACATCAGCGAACCCATCGAGCCGCCCAGCCGCAAATTCACGGGGCTGGTGATCTTGCCGCGGACCGAGGCGATGATCCTCAAGGCCACGCAGAAGGATCCCGCGCAGCGGTTTCAGTCGGTCGCCGAGATGCAGCGGGAGATTCGGCAGGCCCTCCGCGATCGACCCGATGCCGGCAAACCGTTTCCGACGCCACAGGCGCCGCAGTCGCCGCCCCCAGGCGGTGTCGAAGCCTTGGCACCGACCGCCATGCCCGATGCGGCGGCGCTGGCACCCACGATGGCGCCGGAAACCGACAAGTCACCCGCGCCACCCGCACAACCGCCGCCCAAACGCAGC
>JBGTRP010000305.1:0-8016 GCA_041940685.1 Acanthopleuribacteraceae bacterium | reverse complement strand
GAAATGCGCCCCACACTCAAACGCGGTCGAAAGGAAATACCAGCCTAGGCTTTTCTACTTTCATTTTTTTTAACATTTTGTCCACTTTTCCTTGACAGGTTCCGGGTTGTAACAGACGATATATCGCTTGTCGTGCTTGCCTTCTCCCAGCCAGACTTCCTTGACTTGCAGGTTCTCCGAAATCGTTTGGTAACGGCCGCCACGGGTGAGCACCTCTTGGGAAACCTCTTTCAACCGGCGCATGGGGACCGCCATGAGGTAGCGACCCAGTCCTTGGCGTAGCAGCTTCAGATTGGCTTGGGAATGCATCCCCGCATCGCCCACCAGGATGCATTGGCCCAAGCGCCAGCCACGCAAATCTTTTTTGATCGTCTTGATGGTGGTCGTATCGGTGGTGTTGCCGGGGAAAACCCAGGAGCGGACCGGCAAGCCCTCGCGGGTGACGGCCAGGCCAATCACGATCTGGGGATGGTTGGCCTTGTCATCTTTGCTGTGACCTCGCTTTCTCAAGGCAAAACCATCCTCGTCGTCCTCATCCTCGGCATCCACCTCGAAGTAGGTGGAGGTCGTATCGTAAAAGATCACGTCCACATCGACGTTGAAAAGTTCGGCGGTGCGATTGAAGATCTCCTTCTCCACCGTGCGAATCCGCTCGTGCAGAAAATCAAGAGCACGGTAAAACTGATCCAGCTTAAGGTCCTGGTATTCAAAAAGATAGGCTTCATTTTACAGCCAGTTCTCAAAGCAATCCAACTTGGAGCTTGGCCGACAAAGCCGATTGGCGGTCATCACAAAGAGGGCGGCTTCATGATGGGCGGCAGGCTCGATTCCAAAGCTGGGTTGGGTCAATGCCCGGGCAATGCCCAACTCTTCCCAGAGATGACGAAGGCAGTGAATAGCGCCTAACTCGTAGACCTGATCAAAATTCAGGTCGGAAGTTAATGAGGCGTCGGCTTCCTCTGCAGGGACACCGTGACGAAGGAGCAGGCGTTGGATGCTGCCGATGAGGCGCTTGAGGACATCGGGATCGAGGCGATCAGCTCGGCCAAAGTTATAAATAACGCGAGTTTGAGAGGATCTCTTGGCCTTGTGATAAAAGTTTTCGGCGAGTTGGTAATAGGTGACGGTAGAGCCATCCTTGTTATGCCGTTTTGTGGTTCTCAAATACATGCCTAGATCTCGGCATGTATACCAATATGAGTCAATCAGATGTTATCAATTCGTGTGCCTATGTGTTTTGTGTTTCCCAAAAAATCAAGTGCAATGAAACCAGCTACTCACGTTTTCAAAAAGGCCCAGATGTGCCTATTGACCGCAAACTCCGGCATAGGGAGGATACGGAAACTCGTTGAAACCCAAAGCATAAGGATTTTTGAATCTGCTGGCGGAAGATACCTACAGGAGACGGTCTCCCTCTGAAAGGCGCCATTCTAAAAAGACCTTTCGTTCCGGAAATGTTTTGAGGCGGTCTTCAGAGTCAAAAGAAAAATGAGCTGATTCAACATCGTTTCCCACTTGATATCATAGGGGGCCTAAATACCAAAAACAGCCCGTTTTATTGGAATACTTAACCCCTCCTCTCTAAATAACACCAAGTCAATATATTACACTTCATCAGATATCTGCTCAAACTTCTAAAACAGACTTTTGGAAAATCTACTTGGCGTTCTGATTAATTCAGTAGAAATAAATGAACAGCCAAAGCTCGGCCAAAAAAACTAGACTCAAAAATGACCAATTAGAATTGTCCGTATTTGAAGTACAAAGCCTATTCCCTTTAATTCGGCAGGAAACAATCCACAAAGTCAAGGGAGAAAGGATCAATGCCGTGCTGGCCCTTTGTAGTACAAAATTCTGGGACTCTATAGTGGAAGCAATTGAAAATGGAAAAGACACCGAAAAAAGGCCCTTAGCTTACGTAGCAATGATACGGGCTCGCCACTTACTGTTAGTTGGGCTACCAGCTTCTCATTTTGATTACATTCTAAGAAGTGGGTAGCCTGGGGGCTTAACATACTGTAGTTCAATTGGCGGGCTACCGTGAAAACAGGAGAGTATGGTCAATTTTCCACCATGTAAGGTTAAAAAATATTTTTAGTGTAATTGATGGGAACCACCTTTCAATGTTGTTTTTTATGTAAGGGTTTCGATTTACTTAAAGATAATGATAGTTAATAATCATAAATTTTTCTTGGAAAGAGAGGCTTAAATGAGTGGCACGGAAACTAACCCTAAAATAACTATAAACGCAACAAAAAAAGAAGAAGGCTGTACAACCTGGATTCGAAAGCTATTGTCAAATCTGTTAATAATTTTTTTCACCCTTTCATTGCTTATATTTTTAACTATTCACAATACCAAAAAAGTAATTGTCATACCTAACGCTACTATGCCTGAAGATTTGAAGAAGAGAGGTTTAACAGGTGAAGTTTTTTCAAGAAACTTAACCGAAAAAATCTATCGCTACAAAACATACTTCTCTAATCTTGATGTTAAATTATTTGAAATTAAAAATTCAAAAAAGGAAAACACAATTCCTTTATCTGATTTTAATTATTCAACAGATTGGTATTCAGGAATAGGGTTTAATTTAACTATTCGCCCTGTGGTTATTAATTCATCTCGAAGTATTTTTCGCCTCAATCCAAAAAGCTATTCTATTGTAGAGTCTGAGGTTTTTCTTAGAGATGATCATCAGGTGATGATTACCTTTCGAGTAACAAAATCTCCCTTGCCTGGGTTTATACCATCTCAAAAATTTGGCCCCATGAAAATTGATGAAATAAACGATTCTCTGTTCGAAAAAGCTGCGATTTATGTATTAAGCTATATTGACCCTGTTTCATTGACGACCTACTTTCTTGAAAATGGTAATACGGACAAAGCTGCAAAAAGCGCTTCCATTTTTTCCAATCATTTTCCCGAAAAATTTCAAGCCTCATATTTTTATGCTTCGACATTATATAAAAATGGTCAGTTTCTTAAATCCGGAAATGAATATATGAGAACTTATGAACTTGAAAACAATTTTTCCGGCGCTTTGTACTCAGCAAGTTTTTCATACCTTATTCATTCTGCTTCTGACAAAATAAATAGCCAATTTTTCTTAAATAAAGCTGCAAACTCTATTGAACAATTTTTAGAAATTAGACCTTGGTCTTCTGATGGATGGAATATACTAGGAAATATTCAAAGGTATAAAGGCGATTATAGCTCTGCTCACATATCATATTTGGAATCATTATGTTTTAATAGCAAGGATAAATACGCGCTGGAAAATATTACGAGAAACTTTTTAGCGTCAAAGGGTGCAATAGATGGTCTTCATTGGCTAAATGGCCAAAACCAAAATAGGTTTGATCCACATTCGTTTTGGTGCTCTAGAGCTCGTTTCGAATTTGCATTGTCCGAATTAGAGAACGCTAAACTCTCGGCAGAGCAGGCACTTTTGTTTATGACAGAGCAAAACGAAAAATGTTTAGTATTTTTGAATAAAGCTTGTGAATTCTGAATGAGGCCAGCTTATTGTTTCTACCAATAGAAGTGAAGGAAAATTGCTACAACTCCAATCCCAAATAAACATTACCGATCTCCTCATTCTAAATGCAAAGATACTGCAAGGTCTGTTGCCACGAATGCTCGTACGCCACCACAAGCAATGGAATAGGCGTATCATTGATAACCCCTTGCCGATGTCTCCACGTCTGGCGAATTGTGTGGCTCCTATTACTCCCTGAGAGTCCAGCATCTTTGCACCATATCTTGACGCACCTCGAAACTGTTGAAACCTACAAAGTTTCTCCCGGGGATCATTTGGAAAAATCCGATCGCCCGGCGATAAATTCGCGATGGTTGGGCAATCTCTTATCGCATTTACTACTGCTTGAGTCGAGGGTCACCTGCTGGTAGGACTTGGTTTTGCTGAGCGTGATTGCAAAATCATGACCGGCCCTCAGATTTCGTTCATGCGTCACCTTTAAAAGACAGCAAATCTTAGGCCCGAAACGGGAAACGGGCCGTTTGGGGCCAGGCCATTTGGTTTTTCGAATCCGCGAAGATCCGTGTGCATCCGCGGAACAAATCTCTTTTTGAGAAGAGGAAGAACGATCCGCGGATCGCGCGGATTCACGCGAATCAAGAACAGGCCAACCAAGGAGCCGAAGTATCTTGGGCTCAACCCTGTAGGTCCATCTGATACAAACTGACCATGTGAATTCGACTCAAGGCTCCTCCCACCGCGGGGCATTTTTTCTCATTCTGAAGCGCTCCATTTTGCGTACAATAGCGGCATGAGAGTCGAACTGTCACCGCGAGAGGCCCGCCGTATGGCGTTGCGGGCGCAGGGCTTGCTGCAACGCCAACCCTTTGGCCGCGGAGAACCGGGAACGCGGAGAGCCATGCAGCGCCTGGGCTATGTTCAGATCGATACGATTTCGGTGGTGGAACGCGCCCATCATCACGCGCTTTGGAGCCGGGTTCCCAACTACCGCGCCGGTTTGCTGGAGCGGCTCGAACGCAAACGCGAGGTCTTCGAGTATTGGAGCCATGCCGCGGCCTACCTGCCGGTGGAGGATTACCGCTTCTGTCTGCCGATGATGCGGCGCATCCAAGCCAGGGGCAAGCATTGGTTTCCCTGCGACTCCCGGCTATTGGCATTTGTAAAGGACCGCATTCGGGCCGAGGGTCCGCTCAAGTCGCGGGATTTCGAAGAAGCCCACCGCTCGCGCGAAATGTGGGACATCAAACCCACCAAAATGGCCCTGCACGAGCTTTTCATCCGAGGCGAAATTATGGTGGTGGGCCGCGCGGGCTTCCAAAAAATATACGATTTGCCCGAGCGCGTGCTGCCCGCCCATCTCGATACCCGCCCGCCGACTGCCGAGGAATTCGCCGCCCACCGCATCAAGCGCGAACTGGCGGCCCATGGGTTGGTTGCCGAAAGCGAAATCACCTACCAACGGCGCGAGCATACCAAGGATATTCAACGCTGTCTCGCCGCGATGCTCGAAACGGGAGAGATCGTCGCGGCCGATGTCGGCGGCCAAACCTTCTATACCACCTCCGCTGGGCTAGCGGGTTTGCCCGCGAGGTTGGGAAAGCGCCGCGTTTCATTGCTTTCGCCCTTTGACAACGCCGTCATTCAGCGCAAACGGTTGCGGCATCTTTTCGGCTTCGACTACCAAATGGAAATCTATTATCCGGTGGCCAAGCGGGTGTATGGCTACTTCAGCATGCCGATTCTTTGGGGCGATCGGTTCGTGGGCCGCATCGACCCCAAGGCCGACCGCAAGCGCAAGACGCTGGTGATCAAAAACGTCATGCTGGAGGCCCCTTACGATACGCGGGAAGCCGTGCGCGCCGCCCTGGTGGCGGCCATCGGGGAATTTGCCGACTTCAACGGATGCAAACGGATTGAAACCCATGCCAATTCGCCGTTGAATACATGGCTACAATCCCAGTTTCGGTGAGCCGAGGGGTTCAACCGTGGGCCAACTCCGTTGAAAGCGCCCGGTCCAGAAGAATCCCGGCCGCTCTTTTCGCGGTTCGCGCAACCTCCGGTTGCCGCGATATCTGCGCCGTGACAATCGCGCCCTCGAACAACATGGCAATTTCTTCCCCCAGGGTCGCGGCGTCCGCTACATCCGCCTCTCGGCACAGGTGAACAAAGTAGCGCCGCATCATGGCCTTGAACTGCCGGCAAATCTGCCGGAACGGGGACTCCCTATCCGAATATTCGCCGATCACATTGATGAACATGCAGCCGAAGAACCGGCTTTCCCGGAACCACTCCTCGGCAACATCGAATACGGCGCCGATTCTTTTCCCAGGTTCGGGTTCCAGCTCTTCGACCCTGCGCATGAAATGGTTGCGAAACAAGCCGTCGTAGTGCTGCAACACCGCGAGGATCAACTCTTCCTTGGAGCGGAAGTGGTGATACAGCGTCTTTTTGGAAACCCCCGCCTTCTCCAGAATCAAATTGATGCCGGCGCCGTGATATCCGTGCTGGGCGAATAACTCGAGCGCGGTTTGAATCAAATGCTCTCTTCGTGAAACCTTCGGCATGCATCACCTACCTAGCCGCCTTGGCGGTCAATATCTTGACTCTTGTATGGTGTTTTTAGAGCGCCAAGTCGGCAGTTGCAAGTACCAAGATTCAAGCTGCAAGCGGGAGCAAAGCAATTTCCAGCTTGCGGCTTGTAGCTTGTCACTTGTTGCACGGGGCGGCGCAACCAGAACCTACAAGCCTGGATGGACTGGGCGCCCCCGGCTGGGCGCCCCCGGCTGGGGCGCCGCTCCGTCAGATAGACAGACTAGTCTACAATGAAACCATTGTCAAATGACAAAAAATTCCCATAAACTTAAACATATAAGCAGATCATTCATAAAAAAATTGAATCACCATGGAATAAGCAATGGTCTGCAACCGTTTTAAGTAGACAAATCGGTATCCTTTGGCTTTGGCCGGGGAAACCGATCGAGTGGTTTCGGTCCCTCCCTTGAGCGGACACCACCCAAATATGCTTAGGAGAGTTTCATGAAAGCTATTGTAAATGGAGCGCTGGTTTTTTTGACCATTGCGATGTTCAGTTTTTCGGCCAATGTCCTGGCCGCCGGACCCGCGAACAGCACGGTCGGCGTGGGCGGATATGACCCGGTTTCTTTTTTCACCAGCGAAAAGCCCCAAAAAGGCAACGGCAATTACCTGGTCGTTCACGACGGGGTTACCTACCTGTTCACCAGTAAAATCAATCGCGAAAAGTTTGCCTCCAGACCCGAGAAATACCTACCCGCCTACGGTGGCTATTGCGCGTTCGGCGTTTCGGTCGGCAAAAAATTCGTGGGCGACCCGGATATCTGGGAAATCGTGGATGGCAGGCTCTATCTGAACCTGGACAACAAGATCAAGGGCATGTGGGTGAAGGATATTCCCGGCAACATCGAAAAAGCGGACCGCAAGTGGCCGAAAATTAAAAACAAAAAACCAGCCGATTTGTAATCGTGAACCGAGGGGAGCCTTTCCCCTCACCATTCGCGCCAGATGCATGAGTCGGGCGCCTCCCGGCCGGTTGGGACATACCGGTTCTCATGGAGGAGGCGCCCCCATGAGACAGGATACCGAGTCGGGGTCTCAAACTAGCGAGGCCACGCCCCAGCCGGGGGCGTCCAGCCGGGGGCACCCAGCCATCAAGGCTTGTAGTTTCCGGTTGCGCGGCCCCACGCAACGAGCTCCGGGCTTCAAGCCACAGGTTGGATTTACTTTGCCCCGCGCTTTTTACATGCATCCGGTTTCTGGCGCCTATCATCTTGTCTGGTCCACCCCCCGCGGAAATGAAATCTTCGATCGCCAATGCGGCCGACGGCGCGCGGGCCGTTTTTTTGCTAGGATGCATGTAGCGCACGGTGGGGCCGATCTAAGCATGCCGGAATTTGCCATTCGGTTTGATCCGGGGCTGCGGCGCATGGGGCCCAGGGTTTCCCAAATCTCCCTTGAAAAGGACTGTCGCCATGCCCAAGCACGAAACAATTAATTATGTTGAATTTCCGGCAAAGGATATCGAGGCTGCCAAGGCTTTTTTCACCCAGGTTTTTGGCTGGTCCTTCCAGGATTACGGCCCCACTTACACGGCCTTTTCCGATGAGGGTTTGGATGGGGGCTTTTTCCAATCCGATCAGACGGCCACCACGGCCAAGGGCGGCGCCTTGATCGTGTTCTACAGCGAGGACCTGGAGCAAACGCGGACCAAGGTGAGGGAAGCCGGCGGTTCCATTATCAAACCCACATTTTCGTTTCCCGGCGGGCGTCGGTTCCATTTCGGCGATCCCAATGGGAACGAGTACGCGGTCTGGTCGGATCGCGATGCCTGAGCTTTCCCTTGTCCCCGCGAAGCGAGGAGGCGCCATATGACATCGCCATTGGCAGTTGCCGAAGAGGTGTACCGCCTGTTTTCCCAGGGGGACCTGGAAGGGGTTATCGCCCTGTGCGCCGAGGATATCGAATGGGTGGTCAACGGACCC
>JBGTRP010000304.1:0-8023 GCA_041940685.1 Acanthopleuribacteraceae bacterium | reverse complement strand
GGGGAAAATTTGAAAAACCAAGGGGTAGCTTGTTTTTTCAAAGGCCTTGACAGAGGCGATCGTCTGACCCGCCCAGCGGTCTTCCCCGGCGCCGGCCACGGGGAAATTTTCGAAGATTACCAGCGTCTCGAAAAGCTCTTGGTCATGGGCCAACCCCGTGGCGGCCCGCACCGTGGCGAGCGGTGTATGCTCCACCTGCTGCAGGTCGCTTTGGCCTTGCTGGACGCGTTTCAACCAAGAACTCAAGGGCGTACCGGGCGCGGTGTTCAGCCGCATGGGCAGGGTGTTGATGAACAGGCCCACCATCTGGGTGACGCCCTCCAACTCGGGCGGACGGCCCGACATGGTGACCCCGAAAACCACATCCTCGCTCTGACTGTAGCGGCCGATGAGCAGCGCCCACACCCCCTGGAACAGGGTGTTGAGGGTCACGCCCATGCGGCGCGCCAGCTCGCGCAGGGATTCGCTCCGGTCAGATCCCAGGCTCAGGCCGCGGCTGGCGTGGTCGGGGCCAACCGGGTTTTCCGGGGCGGCGGCGACAACCTTATTGGGTTCTGAAAAGCCCAACAGCGTTTTTCTCCAAAAATTCCGGGCGAAATCCTGATCGAAGGACTCCAGCCAGCGAATGTAATGACGGTAAGGCGGGATGTCGGGCAAAACGGGTTCCGCCCCGAGCGCGCGGGCATCGTAAATTCGCGACACCTCTTGGAGCACGACCGCCAGGGACCAGCCGTCCAGAAGCGCGTGGTGAAAGGTAAACAGCAGATGTTGGCGCTGCTCGGCCAGACGCGCGAGGGTCAACCGCAGGGGCACGCTTCCAAAGGGATCTAGCCCGAGACCGCGGTCCTCGGCTTGGAGCTCGGAAAGTCGAGCCTTGGCATCCTCCTCCGTTAGCTCCCGCCAATCGAGCTCGGCCCATTGCAATTCGAGCCGGCCCATCACGATTTGCACGGGCCGCTCCAAATCCATTCGGAACAGGGTCCGCATGGCGGGATGACGAGCCGCTACGCTTTGCCAAGCATCGCGAAACAGTTGCGGGTCAAAACCACCCCGCAGCTCGAGGTGAATCTGTTCCAGATAAAGGGAGGATTGCGGCTCAGCCAGGGCATGGAAAAGAAGCCCTTCCTGCAGGGGAGAAAGCGCGTAGATGTCCTCCACATCGGCATAGGAGGCCAACAGCGAATCCAGACTCGCCTGATGGAGCCTCGCATGGGGGAAATCGGAGGGGGTTCGGCCGCCCGCATCGGGCTGGAGACAGTGGTCGATCAATACCCGTAACTGGTTCAGGAAGGCTTCGGCCCAGAGCGAAACGGTTTCGGCGCGATGGCGGTTTTGACTGTAGAACCAATGAAAGGAGAGGCAACCCTCATGGACATAGCCCACGATTTCCAGCAAATGGGCGCGCGGATCGCCCGCCGCGTGGATCGCCGCGCCGGATTCCGCGCCCGCCCGAAACAAACGGCCATCCGCCATGGGGAGATCGATTTGGCCCAAATAATTGAAGCTGATTTCGGAAATCGGCGCCTCGCCCAATGCCTCGCCAGGCTCCGGCGCGAAACCAAAGCCAAAGCCGTCATCGGGAATCGCGCGAAGCTGCTCCTTGACGTCCTTGAGGGCCTCACCCGGCGAGGGGTTACCCTTCAAACGGAGAAGAACGGGATACATATGCGTGAACCAACCCAGGGTGCGGGAAACATCCAACCCCTCGAACCACTCATGGCGGCCATGACTCTCCAGGTTCAAAAGCAACGACTCCATACCGCTCACCTCGCGGAAGGCCAGCATCAACGCGGTCAACAGTGGATCGTTCACGCGCGTACGATACACGGGCGGAAGGTCTTTCAGCAGAGACCGGGTTTCCTCCGCTCCCAGCGCCACGGAAACGGACAAGCTGGATGCCACATCGTTGTGGCCCTCCGCGAAATCGCACGGGATCGCCGCGTTCCGCTCCAAGGCCAGGCGGCGCTGATCGTCCCACCAACCATGCGCTCCCGCGGCCTGTCCGGCCTGCCGCAACCGGATGCTCCAGGCTCGCCAGGAAGTGGTTTTGGGCGGCAGGCCGGGCGCATCCCCGGCTTCCAGTTGGCGGTAAAGGGTTTCAAGGTCCGCTACCAAAAAGCCCCAGGAAACCGTGTCCATGATCAGGTGATGCGCCACCAGCAGCAATTGATCCGGCTCGTCCGCGCTGCCCTGAAAAAGAACCGCGCGGAACAAGGGCCCGCTTTCCAGGTGCAGGGAGCGATGGGCCACCGTCGAGGCGGCCAGGATCGCCTCGCGGGCGGAAACCTCATCCCGGGGCAAACCAATACAGTCGAGTTGGTGGGCCGGTCCCTCTTCCGGAGCCGCGATGGCGGCGGTCCAGCCGTTTTCTCGCTTGCTGAAACGCAGGCGCAGGGCATCGTGGTGCAGGCACAAACGCGCGAGGGCCCGATCCAATATTTCGGGATTCAACGCTCCCTGGCAGACCAACATTTGCTCCAGATTAAAATGGGCGGGATAGGCGCGCTCCATCCCAAAAAACCATTGTTGGATGGGCGTCAGGGGAACGGGACCGGTGACGGTCTCCTGTTCCGCGGCAATGGCTTGGCCACCCTCCAGGCAGGCCGCCAGTTCGGCAAGGGTCTGGTTCTGGAATAGCTGTTTGGGTGTGAGGCTAAATCCGGCCTGACGGGCCTTGTTGATGACCAACAGGCTGAGGATGGAATCGCCGCCGAGCTGAAAAAAGTTGTCGTGGACACCGATGCGCTCCCGTTGCAGCACCTCGGCCCAAATGTTGCCCAGACAGCGCTCGGTTTCATCGCGCGGCGCCACGTGAAGCAGACGCGATACCTGGCTCTCGGGTGCGGGTAAGGCCGCGCGATCGAGCTTGCCGTTGGGCGTAAGGGGCATGGCCTCCAACAGCATGAGATGCACGGGGATCATGTAGCCGGGCAACCTTTGCGCCAGCCAGGGGCGCCAGCCGGCGCGCGCCGCCTCCTCCTGACCCGGCGCGGCAACGGCGTAGGCCAGCAGTTGTTGGTGGCCGCTACGATCGGGCCGCGCCAACACCGCGGCCTCGGTCAGCAGCGGGTGACCGCCCAATACCGCCTCGATCTCGCGTGGTTCGATGCGGTAGCCGCGGACCTTGACTTGGGAATCTTTCCGGCCATGGAATTCGAACAGTCCGTCGCGCACACGGCGTGCGCGATCCCCGCTGCGGTACAACCGTTGGCCCGGTGCGTCGGATCCGGCAAATGGATGCGGGATGAAGGCGAGCGCCGTCAAGGCGGGCCGGTTATGGTAACCCGCGGCCAGACCGGCGCCTCCAATATAGAGCCCGCCAACCACGAAATCGGGCACGGGTTCCAGGTAGGAATCGAGCAGAAAAGCGGTGCGGCCGGAGATCGGTCGACCGATGGGGGCCGAATAGCCCGTGACCCCATGCCGGCGCAAATCACAACAGAGAGCGAAAGTAGTGCTTTCGGTGGGTCCGTAACCATTGATCAACTTGTGTACGGTTGGAAACTGAAGGAGCCGATTGACCCGCGAAACCGACAATACGTCTCCGCCCGCGAGAATCTGGCGCACGCGCGCCAGGGCGGAGGCGTGATGATCGGCCATATGGTGGAAGAGTTGGGCGGTCAACCACAGAGTGGTGATTTGTTGCTGGGCCAGCAAAGGGGCCAACAGGTCTAGGTTTTCCGTGGGTACCACCACCAGGCGGGCGCCATGCAGCAGGGCGCTCCAAACCTCGAAGGTCGTGGCGTCGAATGAAGGGTTCGCCGCGTGCAAGACCACCTGGCCGGAATCCAGGGAAACGTACTGGGGTTCATGCACGAGGCTGGTCACGTTGCGGTGGGTGACGGCGACGCCCTTGGGCAAACCCGTGGTGCCGGAGGTGTACATGATATAGGCTGGCGCATCCACGGGGACCGCGGCCGGAATCATATGCGCACGGGGCGGAATAAGATCCCCGAATGGGATTCGGTCCAGGTCGAGCGCCGAGACGGAATCCATCGCGGGTACGGGCGTGGCGGCGCTGGTGAGCGCCAGGCTCGCGCCGGCGTCCTCCACCATCCATCGAATTCGGTCAGCGGGGTAATTGGGATCGATAGGGACGTACACGGCGCCCGCCTTCAGCACGGCGAGTTGGGCGACCAGATTCTCCATCGAACGGGCAAGGCAGATGGCCACTCTCGACCCGGGACGCACTCCCCGCGCAACAAGAATTTGGGCTAGTTGTTGTGCGCGCCGGTTCAGCTCGGAGTAGGTACAACAGGCATCCGCTTCCACTGCCGCGATCGCTTCCGGGCGCCGCCGGGCAACCTCCTGGAAACGGTCGTGGATCGCAAGCGCCGGCAAGGGCGCGCCCGACGCTGCCTTTCCCGTTTCCAACCAGGTCTGCCGGTTTTTGGCTCCAAACCAGGGAACCCTGGAAACCGGGATCCGGTCGTGATGGGTCAACCGCTCGAACAGGCCGATCATCAAACCACCCATTTGGCGGATGGTGGGACGATCGAAGATGTCGGTGCTGTACTCCAACCACAGCTCCATGGTCTGGCTTCCCTCGATAAAACTGATTTGAAGGTCCGCGGAAGCGCTTTGCCGGTCCACGTGGAAATTGAGTTCCTCAAAGGGCGAGCGGTCCCGTTCGGATGCTTCCCGCGCGCGCGTCTCCAGGCGCGGGCCGGTTTCGGATATGTAGATGAACTCGATTTGGTAGAGCGGGTGACAACCCAGGGAGCGTTCGGGATTGAGCGCCTCCACCAATGAGTGAAACGGCAGGGCGCTGTTGTCGAAGGCCTCCAAAACCGTGGTTCTGACTTGATCCAAAAAGGCCGAAAAATCGGGATCGGCACGCAAGTCGCCGCGCAACACGATCATGTTGAGCAGGTACCCGATCAGGCGTTGGGTCTCGGGGGGATCGCGATTGGTGACGGAGGTTCCCAACAACAGGTCCCGCGCGCCGCTGTAGCGGGAGAGAAACACGAAGGTCGCGGCCAGCAGGGTCATCAGGGAGGTGGTGTTGGCGCGGCGGTTGATGGCGCGCAACGCGCTTGTCAGCGTCTCAGAGAGCGTAAAAAACTCCCGCGAGCCGTTGTGGCTCGGGGTTGCCGGCCGGGGCCGGTCGCCGAGCAGGTTCAGGACCGTGGGCGCGCCCCCGAGCTTTTGACGCCAATAGGCCAATTGCTTCCTGAAATCATCGGAGGCGCACCAGTCGTTGCGCCAAACCGCGTAATCGGTGAACTGGATGGGTAATACAGGCAGATCCGGCTCCCGACCGTCGCGCAACTGGCGATACAGCACAAAAAGCTCCCGGTAAAAAACCTGAAAGGACCACCAATCCGTGAGGCTATGGTGAAGCACGCCGAGGATCACATGGTCTTCCTCATCGATGCGCACCAGGATCAGGCGGACGAGCGGACCCTTCTCCAAATCGAAAGGGATTTTGATGCGCCGGGAAATCTCGCGGCCCGCGGCGGACTCGCGATCCTCGGGAGGCGCATCGGAAACATCCACGAACACCAGCCTCGGCGCGAACTCGGTGGCCACGATCTGGTAGAGGCGCCCCTCGATTTCGCGGAACGTGGTCCGCAAAATTTCATGGCGCGCCACGAGCTGGACGAAGGCCTTTTGCATGATTTTCAGGTCCATCGCCCCCAGCAGCCGGGTACAGGAACTGATGTTGTACGCCGTGCTCCGGGGGTCCACCCTGTGAATGAACCAGAGTGCGGCCTGATCGGTAGAAGCAGGGCCCGGACGCGCGCCTTCCCAGCGGGGTATGGTTGCCGAGGCGGGCCGCGAGGCCTTTATCTTTTTGCGGCGCATCTCGTAGAGCGCACGTTGTTCCGGGGTCAATTGTGCAATTCGTTCGGCAAGGCTTTTCACGATTCCATCCTCCATCGCGATGCCTCCCGTCACGAGATCGGGGAGGGTTGATTTTTTAGATTTCTCCTTCATCCTCGAAGGCGGCCTCGTGGGCCGGCTCATGTTCCAGCTCGGCATTTTTGAGCGCCCACATGCAGATATCGATGTAGCGGGCGAGATCCGCGGCCACGGGATTCTCAAACACTGCCTTCATGGGAATTTCCACCCCCAACCGCTCGCGCAGCCGAATGAGGATTTTCCCGGCCAAAAGGGAATGGCCGCCCAGGGCGAAGAAATGGTCTTGTGTTCCGATACGCTCCTTCCTCAGCAAATCCTGCCAAATCTCCACGACCGCGGTTTCACTGGGTGATTCGGGCGCCACGTAATCGGTAGAAGCGCCCAGGGCCGAGGCATCGGGTTCCGGCAAAGCCGAAACATCGAGTTTGCCGTTGGGGGTCAACGGGAAAGCGTCCAGGACGACAAAGGCGGAAGGCAGCATGTAACGCGGCACCCGTTCAGCGAGGAAATCTTGCAACACGCGAGTCTCCTCGACGGCGCCCCCGGGCCGAAGCACCAGGTATGCCACCAGGTGCTTGTCCGCGATACCCTTGCCCACCGGCCGTACGAGGGCCTGCTGGACCCGGGGAAAGGCGCGCAAATGAAATTCGATTTCCGCGGGTTCGATGCGGAACCCACGCAACTTGACCTGGTGATCGCCGCGGCCCTGGAACACCAGGTCGCCATTGGGTTCGTACCGGACCACATCCCCACTACGGTAGAGGCGCATGCCAGGTTCGGTGGCAAAGGGATCGGGCACAAAGGCCGAGGCGGTCAGATCGGAACGTCCCCGGTAACCGCGGGCCAAGCCGTCCCCACCGATAACAAGCTCGCCGGGCACCCGGGCGGGCAGGGGTACCCGCCCCCGGTCCACCACGTAGACGCGGGTATTCTCAATGGGTCTTCCGATATGGACGATTCGGCCGCTTTCGATGCGGGCGCGCGTCGACCAGATCGTTGTCTCGGTGGGACCGTAAAGGTTCCAGGCGGGTTGGGCCGCGGCGGCAAGTTTTTCATGATTATGGATGTTAGAAAAGATGGCCTTTCTGGTAAGAGAAGTCATCCGCGAGCTGGACCAAGGCCCACACAGTTGACGCTTAGCTCATGAGCTGACGTGACGTCCCGGAGATCTATGGCATGAATGTTGAGGAAATTGCAGCTCGTCTTGCGATCCAAGAGCTTGCCAATCGGTACACGGACGCAATTTTGCGCAACGACGTAGAAGCCTATGCGGATTGTTGGTCGGAAGCCGCATCTTGGCACATCATGGGGCAAATAGTTGAGGGCAGGAACGCCATTGTGACGTTCTATAAGACGCTCACCGAACAGGCACGTCATGTGCGTCACGTCGCACATAGCCCAATATTAAAGGTAGCGGGAGCAGGCGCCGAAGGGCGATGGCAGGTCACCGAAACGATCTGCGGCGCAGACGGCTCGGGCTCGGTTATCCTGGGCGTATACGACGATACGTATGCCAACGAAGAAAGTGTCTGGCGCTTTACGGAACGCAAGATAGATATCGTCTATCAAGGGCCGGTGGCCTTCGACAAAGACCTCTTTGCGCCTCTTTCCTTGACGAACCACCCGTTTTGAGGTCGTTCAGCGGCGGACGAAGGAAGCTCCGGTGATGGGGAGCCACCAGGCTGCGCCGTCCAATTAATCCCCATACTTATCATGATGCCGCACCCAATCCATTCCGTAGGGCAGCGTATCCTCGTCGCGCCCTTTGGGGACAAGATCGAGAAACGAATAAGCGCCGATCAGGCTCTCTAGGCCGCGCGCGTAAGCGGAGTAGGTGTGGTAGACCCGCCCATTGCCGTCTTTTGCAAAGGCGCTTATGCCCGGCGCTTCGGTCGAGGGAAACGAAGTGTTGTCACGAAAATTATAAAACGCCTTGCCATTCATCTCGTCCTCTCGGAACGAAACGGAGAAATCCCGGTTGAAGTCGGTTCCGGCGGACGACACCCATTTGAACGTCCATCCCATCCGCCGTCGGAAGGTATCGAGTTTTTCCAAAGGCGCCGAGGAAACCGTCACCAGTTCGACGTCGCGCTGCGCCAGATGGACAACCATCGGTTCGTAGTGGTCGGCCACGAGCGAACACGACTTGCAGCCTTCT
>JBGTRP010000303.1:0-8026 GCA_041940685.1 Acanthopleuribacteraceae bacterium | reverse complement strand
GCGGGCATCTACCATATGGCCGGTGAAGTTCACGCCGGCGATCCCGAAACCGATGAATTGCGCTATCGCCAGGTTTCCGGAGAAACCCTGCAAACCGGCGACCGGGTGCTGATCACCCTGCGTTGCGACTTTATTCTTGACCATTGTTGCCGGCCCGTGGATGGCAACCACGTCGGCGGCCGCGTACCCCTTTTACCCCAATTCGAAGAATATGCAAGCGAACAGGAACCGGAATGCGCCACACCGCCCGGAGGTTTTGTTTGGACCTCCGGCAACGGACAACCGGGCGGTACGTTCCAGAGCTGGTTTTATGTCAACTGACGGGAGGACCTCATGACCACACGAACCATTACCAAAAAAGGTTGTTGCGGCGGGGCCGATTGCCAATGCGGCGGCGCAGCCTGCGGCTCCGAATGCGGGCCTTGCACGGATTCGGGTTTCCAGAGGCCTCGCTTTTTCGCGGGACAACTGTTGACCGAGGAAGACCTGCAACTACTGACCAACTATGTTACGGGCAAGAACCGGCTGCACAACAAGCATTTCTTCGGCGAAGGCGTCGTTTGCGGGCTGGAGGTCAACTGCCATCCCTGCGGGGAGGGCAAGGTCATCGTCAAGCCGGGCTATGCGCTCGATTGTTGTGGGAACGACCTGGTGCTGGAGTGCGAGCGCGAGTTGGATATCAACGATATGATCCGGGATCTGCGCGCTCGGGTACAGGCCGGGTACGACTGTGGGGATCCCTGCGATGACCCCGATGCCGCCGGTGATCAGCCGGAACGGCGTTACGACTTGTTTCTGCGCTACCGGGAAAACGAGACCGATCCGGTAAGCCCCTACGCGACCAACGAGCCCTGCACGACCGAATGCGAACCGACCCGTGTAAGCGAGGGCGTCTGCTTTGAGTTGGACTGTCCCAAGGACGCGCCGGCGCCGCCCGATCTGTTCAGCAAGATAAAAGCCTGTATCGGAGACTTCGTGGAAGCGGGCAAGTTTTTGGGTGATGCGCGTTTCTACGGCAAGCAAGCCGATTTTGCCAAAAACTCTTTTGCCTTCATCAAGGCTGGCGAGCCGGTTGCCTATACGGAGAAGGACGATGCCCTGCTGAGTGGAAGCATCCAGATACTCGGCGACTATGCGTCGGCCTATGCGGAGCAACCACCGGAAAAGCTGGAAATCGCCTCGGCCCTGGACCGCTATCAGGCGGCTGCCAGCGCCATTTCCCGGGGTTACCTCAACGACGGCAATTCAGAAAACTTCCAGGCCGCGAGTCTGGTTCTCAATCGCGTCGCCCCCCTGCTGGCGACCCATAGCGCCAACCTGGAATCCCAGCGCGAACGGGATTTTGCCTTCATTACCATTGAGAGCGGCCGCTACTGGACCGATCCCAATTTGGATCACGTGATCCGGGGAACCCCGGCCGGCATCGCCTACGCCACCGGTTCCGACCTCAACGTGTTGAACAGCGATCAGACGGTCGCCGACCTTGCCGGTCTGCGCGAGTGGTTGCTGTGCAAGCTGGACAACGGTTGCGTGACCGACTGCACCCTGAAAGCCGAGGTCGAGGCCCTATCCATCGGCGGGGAAGGGGAGGGCCGGGCGGACGCCACCCTCGCGCTGGCTAGCGCGCTGACCCGTTACCTGCAAGCCTGTATCTGTTGTGCGCTGCTCCCGCCCTGCCCCACCTGTGAGGACCCGCGCGTGCTCTTGGCCCGGCTTACGGTCGCCGGTTGCGAGGTCACCAAGATCTGCAACCTGGAGCGGACCTTCGTGTTGACCATGGTGGCCTTGCGCTACTGGGTTCCGCTCATGCGCGAGCTGGGCAACCTGCTTGAAAAATTCTGTTGTACCCCGCTTTTCAAGCAAAAACCCACCGGGGACATTTCGCCCGGCCGCTATGACACGCCCGAGTACTTCAACAGCTACTCTCAGGCGGCCATGCCCCTGACCTTCGATAGCCAGTTGAGCCAAACCCTGAGCGCCACCGGAATACCTCAAGACAATGTGTACGCCTTCGGCGTGGCCACGGACACCATCATCGAGATGGCCCGCGACCGGGGTTTGGAAACCACCATCGACAATATCCGCACGCCTCTGCCGCAATTGGATTTGTCTACAGCGTTGACCAGTGAAACCGGCCGCGCCGCGATTCAGGATAGCCTGGCGGTCGCGCTCGATCCAAAGCGTGAGCCCGCCTTAACCCTGATCCAGGAGGCTCGTTCAGGATTCGAGGTAGACGCGGTGAATGTCATCAACGCCTTTGGCGACGAACAGGTTCGCGGCGCGTTGCGCAACGAGTTGGGGACCGTAATCAGCAACTCGCTGGAAACCGGTCTCAACCAGGTGGAGGCTCGCATCTCCGAGAACCTCGACGATCTGGTTCAGGAGAAAATCGACGCCATCCAATTTCCCGATCCGGGTCTGAGCGCCGAGGATTTGGCCCAAACCGATACCATCAAATCCATCTCCGCGGAGATCGAGGCGGTGCGCGGCAATCTCGGCAGCTTTGTCACCGAGGAATCCCTGGTTCAAAGCCAACCGGTGAAGGACCTCAAGGCCTCGCTGGTCGAGCTGCGCGGCAATATCGACGGACTTCTGCGCGCGGATGACCTGGCCGAGGTGGAGGTGGTCCGAACCCTCAATGCCGCGGTCGACGATCTGAAGGCCAACAAACCTGGTTACCTGACCGCCAATTCCCTGGCCGAGGCGGAAGCGGTGCGAAACCTCAATGCCTCGGTTGACGATTTGAAAGCCAACAAGGCCGGCTATTTAACCGCCAGCGATGTGGCCGGAGTGGAGGCCGTCAGCACTCTCAACGCGGCTGTAGACGATCTGAAGGCCAACAAACCCGGTTACCTGACCGCGAACGACCTCGCCGAGGCGGAAGCGGTGCGGAACCTCAATGCCTCGGTCGATGATTTGAAAGCCAACAAGCCTGGTTACCTGACCGCCGCCGACCTTGCCGAATCCGATGCACTGAAACGCCTCGATGATTCGCTGGCCAGCGTGAGCGCCCGCGCGGGCGCCGCGGAGGAACGCCTGAGCGGCATCGAAACCAGGGTCGAGGAGACCGTCACCAACGCGGAGCTAAATCAGGTATATGGAACCATCGAGGAAATTCAAGGTTCCCTGGGCGGCTTCGTAAAAGCCGATGATTTGGCCAGTCACCCGGAAATCGTCTCGATACGGGAACGTCTCGATGCGGGCCTCACCTCCGTGGAGACCGAGGACTTCGAGGCTCGGGTCAAGAAGATCGTTTCCGCCAGCGCGCTTACGCCACAAAAGCTGGTGCGCAACAAAACCATTACCGACTTGAAAAAGACCATCGAGACCTTGATGGAAGCCAACGAGCAAATGGCCGAGCGGCTCGCCCGTTTGGAAGGGTAGGTGAAGCATGAACGGCAAAATCAACCGGCCCGCGTACTTTGAAGGTCAGATCCTCACGGCCGCCGACCTGGACTTGGGTCTCGGCTACGGCCGGGGACAGCGCGCGCGCCACAACCGGTATTTGCACGATTGGGGCATCGCCGAGGGGTTGTCCCTGACGCGGAGCGACCGGACTACCGCTGGTGGGGTCACCTACGTGGATGTAAACGTCAGCCCCGGCATGGCGATCGACGGCACCGGCCGCGAACTGGTGTTACCCGAGGAAGACGTGCTCTCCGTCGAGCTGTTCGACCAACTCAATATCGCCATCGCCGATCCGGATGCCTGGTATCCGGTCTTTATTCGTGGCCGCGACGAGAGGGTCGCGGCGCCAGCCAGTTTTTCCGAGGCATGCGGTGTGGGCCAGCCCAACCGATTCGCGGAGAGCTACGAGCTGACCTTCGGCCGCAAGGGAGACGAACTGAGCCTGGACGAACAGGAAGCGCCCGCGGTGAACGAGGGCGCTGGCCAGGGTTGGAATGTCCTGCTGGGTTTCGTAAAATGGAACGCTACCATCTCCCGCTTTTCCGATTTGGCCGACAGCGCGGACGGTATCGGCCGCCGCTACGCGGGTGTCCGCGCGGACAGCGTCACCGCGCGCGGCGACCAACTCGCTATCCGCACCGCGAACGGCGACAACGGCAAACCCGCGTTGGTGCTGGATGCAGGTGAGGACGGTACGCTCAGCTTCGGTCAACTGGACGCCAAGGGCGCGGTCACCCCGGTATTCACTGTCAACGGCAAGGGCGATGTCAGTGCCGAGGGCAAAATCACTTCCGCGGTGGCGGCCGGCGTCCATGTGGCCTCGGGCGTTGCCTTCGATGGAATGTTGTTGCCCCTACCCGCTGGCGTGAGCGAGGCTCAGGTGAGCTCCGGTCAGGCGGTTTTACACGCCCATGTAACGCCCCGCTATTTGGGGCGGTCACCCGACAACGCGACCTTGACCAATATCATGACCCCGCTGGAATGCCGCACAGAGGGCCGGCGGGTTTTCTGCCGGGTTCGCTGGGAAAAAAACGGCGGTGGTTTTGTCACCCTGCCGGGAAGTTGCGACTACACACTGCTGGCTTTTGTAGCCCCGGATTGAGGAGCGAGCGATGAAAGAAACCATGGACCTGCTGATCTATGACGCCACCGATCACGTGTTGGCAGCCTTTACCGAGGCTGGTTCCGGCGAAACCGTACCCGATCCCGCCGCGGTCGCCGGCGATGGACTGCTGGTGCGAACCAATGATGGCGAGGTGGCCGCGCGCCTGGAGTCAGATTCCCTGCGGGTTGAACGCGCGGACCGTATGGAAACTGTACTCCTTCAACCCCCGAACTACAGTTTCATCGATGGTATCGCGACCTTCCTCCCTCATGATCTAGCGGCCTTGACCCTTTCGGTAAACCAACTCGCCGTGAATCGCAATGTGAGCGCGGATGTGGAATTCTTTTTCATCATTTCAGGTGGAGACCTCACCGAACCCATCGAGGGGTCGGAAACCCTTTTCGCGGCGAGCAACCAGGGAACGGCCTTGGTCAGCCTTACCCCGGGACAAACCTATTTTGCGCTCGCGCTTGTGCCGGGTTTGCGGCCGATCGCCAAAAAGGTCACGGTCTAACCATGAGCGAGGTCTTGATCCGCCACTGCACCTTGCGGCTTGTGCGCCGCGGCGGTTGGACTTGGGGCGCCGAGCCAAAGGAACTGGCGCGCCGCGTCTTGGCCGCACTGCCCGCGTTGTTGGCGAGGATGTTGGCGGATTTGGTTCCCGAGGACCGCGCCCTGGTCGTGCGCCAGCCGGTGAAGCTGAAGCTCTCCGCTTCCCTGACGGATTTGTTGGCTGGCCGGTTGGAAATACAGCGCGGGTCATGGAGCGCGAATACGCTTGCCCTGGAACTCAAAACCGCCTTGCGCCAAGCCCTGGAGCGCTCATTGGGAGGCGCGTTGGAAGAGGCGCTGCTGCCGGTACAGCCCCGTTCGCCCGCCGCGACGCCGGCCTTGCAAACGCGCGCCTCCGCAAGGGGGGAGGCGAACCAGGCCGGGACGCCGCCCACCATCTTGCTTCAACTCCTGATGGCCTGGCAGGAGCGGGGCCTGCTGATTCCCCAATTGCTCCGCATGCCCGAGGGCCTCATCTCGCGCTGGCACCGATTGCTGCTGGAAAGCCACGCCCAAGGCGCCGTGGGGGATGTGGATGAGGCGGCAACTAGTTTGGAAACCCTGGTAAATGAACTTCAAAATGCCGGCCTTGGCGGGAGGGTTGGTTCCCTCAGGCTGACGCTCACCGCGCGGTTGATCCTTGCCGTGCTGGCCGCGGCGCGGCTGGGTCTTGCGCCTCAGACCGCCACCGCGCGCGCGGCCTTGGACCGGCTCCTGCCCCTTGAGCCTGAAACGGGAGGAACTCGGAGTCACGAGTCAACTCCGCCCGTTGATGATATCCGCACGGAACCATTCCAAAGCGATGTGGACACTGGGGTCAAGCGCGGCCAGGGTTCATGGAAACCGGCCCATTCCAAAACCATCCAGCCCGGAGAAACTTGGGAAACGCGGATTGATTGCGCCCTACCGTTCTTGGCTCTGGGCCCGCTTTCCAAAATGGGTTGCCTGGACATCCTGGCTCACTCTTTCGAAAAACCCGCGCTGGATTTAATTCCCTTTGCAGCGTCCCTGGCCAACAAGGTCCTCGCCCCGCCGCATGGCGGCTGGCGTCGGGAGCCCTCGGCCAGACATGCCGCGGCGGTTTTCGCGGGCTGTCAGGAGGAAATCGCCGAAGCGGATCTCGTTCATTTTGCCGATAATGCGGCCGATCTCCTGCTCGGCGTCGAAGCGCTGGTGACCCAATCGGTCATCGCGGGGCGCGATCCAAAGAAACCCCTGATCCTGAACGCCACTCAGAAACCCGAGGGTTTTTTAGTTCTGGATGCGGACGGTCTTTTTCCCGCCGCTTTTTGCAGGACCGTTGATGATTTAGCGACAGTTGTTCCCGAGGGACAACCCTTTTGGCTCGCGGGTGAGACCGTGGACAGCGTCCCCGCGTTGGAAGCGGCCGGTTTGCGCTGGTTCTGCGCCCGCCCACCCGTGGAACACATGGCGCGGCAGGTATTTCTGCGCGGAGAGCGTTGTTATAGCAATGACTCCGATCTGGGGGATGCCTTCCTGTTGTCCCACGCGAAAGCTTTCTCCGCCCGAGAAGATGAGCTGGAGGAACTTACGGAGGAACTGATTCGCGCCCGTCGGGCCGTGGTCCACGCGCGGAGCGGCCAATTCGAGCGGGGCCTGACCCTGATCGCGGGCTGCTCGCTGGCCACCATTTCCTGGACGCTTTGGCGGGAAATTGAACCCAGCAGTCCTCAACTGGCCCTGATGCGTTTCGGAGACTTGGACGCCTCGATTCGTTTCGAGAGCGACGCGGTGCGGGTGCGTTTGCCGTTGGGACGCCGTTACCAGGATCTCGAACAGGCCGGACTGCTGGCGGATATTCCGTGCATTCCTTGGCTGGGTGGCCGCGACATTATTTTTCCCGGAGGTTAAAATGCCCGACGCCGCCATCAAACGCGAGCATTTGCTGCTGCGCCTGCGGCCGATTCAGCGCGCCCTGAGCGCGGCGATCGATCGCCAGGGCAATTTGGCGCAAGAGCTGGCGCGGCCCGATGCGCGAACTTATTGCATCACCGACGATCTCGCGGGTTTGCTCTTGCGGGAAACGCGGGAGCTTCCCCCCTGGGGCGGGCCGGCGGCGCTGGATGAGGAGGAAGCAAAAGCGGAGCATGCCATGCGTGAGGCGACCGCCCTTCCTCTGGATCGTTTGGCGGAAAGGGCCGAATTGAACCCTTTTGAGGTGGAAGCTCTATTATTATGCGTTGCTCCTGAGATCGATCGCTCCTACGGTCGCCTTTATGCCTACATCCTGGACGATCTTTCGAGGAAAGCGCCCTGTATCGAATTGGTCTGCGGTCTCACCGCCCGAAATGGTGCGGAGCGGTTGGCCCGGCGCGCCTACCTGGGGCCTTCGGGTAAGCTGCGCCGCAAGGGCTTGCTACAGACCGTGGGCGAGGGTCGTGGCGCGGCTCAGGCTTTGTCGCCGGCCGAGGCGGTGGTTGATTTTCTTGTGGGTGGACCGGAACCGGATCTACGCGATCCTGAGGAGATTGCCGTTGTGCTGCAGGAATGGGAGGCGCCCGTGCTGGATACGGAGCGGCTGTGGCAGGCGGGCAAGGCTTTGGCCAAGGGGGCATTGGATACATTGGGTCTCTGGTGTCCGGATCGTGGCATTGCCGAGGCCCGGGTTCGCGCCTTGGCCGCGGCCGCGGGCAAACCCTTGCGCCGTTTGCGTCCGGTCAACCAGGATTGGACGACCTCGATTGCCCTGGCGCTGCAATTGGACGCCTTGGCTTGGCTCGACGCCGATCTTCTGAGCCGGGAGGAAGCGGGAAAAGAGAATGACGAGGCGCTTGTGGAAGCGCTTTGCCGCGGGAGATTTCCCCTGGTGATCACCGGCCGCCATCCCTGGCACCACGGCGTGCTGAACAACGCGGAGCGCCTGGGGGGCGAGCTGCCGGTGCTGGCGGAGCGCCTGCGCGAGGGAGGCTTCGCCACCGCCGCCTTCGTGGCGAGCTTCAT
>JBGTRP010000302.1:0-8029 GCA_041940685.1 Acanthopleuribacteraceae bacterium | reverse complement strand
CAATAATAAAAGAGGGCCCCGGCAGGCTGTTCGGGCATAAGAAACAGCAGCGTCAGGGTGAAAATAACATTTGAAAAAAGCAGCATAACGAACGCCATTTTGTGATCCGGCTTTTTTCCTCTGAGGACGGCCGCAGAAAGTATCGCAATAACCCCGACGGCGGCGATGGAAAAAATGGCGCTGGCATTGAAATTGATCAGGATACGGCCTGCGACGATAATCGCAAAGGCGGCTGCCGTAGACACCCAGCCTCCGTAAAGAGCGGCGATGATAATGGGGATATTTCTGAGATCAATGATGGAATCGGAGTAAGAAAAGCCGAAAGCAATCAGAAAAACCCCTAAAAGCCCGCAGACCGTCCCCTTCAGTAATTGAAAGATCAGGCGGTCTTCTTTATACGAAAGCGACTCTTTAAAAAGAAGGGTGAACAGATAATTAAATGTAATTAAAATCGTCAAATTAAGAAACAGTTCCTTCAGCATAACAATCACCCTTATATAAGTTACTAGAGAAAGGGTGGAAAGAAAAGAGAAAAGTCTATAAAAATCCATATTTTGTCAAGTCTTACTTGACCGATCGGAATTCATATAATATAGTGTTAAAGGATAATGAGCAAGGGAGTGTTTACCTGTTTTGGAGAATTTATTTATAGTCTTACATGTTTTCATTATGCTTTTGCTTATAGCAGGTCTGTTTGTCATGCAAAAGAAACACGTTTCCTTTTCTAAACGTGTCTTTACCGCGCTCGGACTAGGCATTGTATTCGGTTTTGCACTGCAATTGATTTACGGGCCGGCTTCACATATCGTGACACAAACGGCCGATTGGTTTAATATTGCCGGCGGCGGTTATGTCAAATTGCTTCAGATGATCGTCATGCCGCTAGTCTTTATTTCTATTCTAGGCGCATTTACGAAGCTGAAACTGACCCATAACATCGGGAAAATCAGCGGACTGATCATCGGAATTTTGATCGCTACGACAGCAATTGCTGCGGCAGTCGGAATTGCTTCGGCTTGCCCGGACTTTCGCCATCGATGTCGACGAGTACCTGCTCGTCGCTGGTGGCTTGAAAGGTGCGTCCCCGCAGTGTTTGTGTGCCGGGATGGTCCACATGCTTACCCGTGTAGAGCATCCGCTGCTTAAAGATAAAGTCTTTTAGGCCGAAACCCTGCCATATGGTGGCGTCGAGAATGCCGTCGTCCACGGCCGCGGCGGGAGCGACCCACATGCCGCCGCCAAAATACTGGGCGTTGCATACCGCGTAATTGGTAATCCGCAGCCTTCGTTCCGCACCGTCGTCCACCCGAACGGCCACGTTGCGGTCGTTGTAGCGCAACAGCGCCTTGGCCGTGGTCAGTTTGAAGGCCAGCTTACCGCCGAGCCGCTTACTGGAAGACGAAATGGCGTTGGACACGGCGCCGCCGCAGCCGAAGGACAGCACGTTGACGAATATCCGTTCCGCCGGGCGCCCCTCGTGGTCGAGGAAACGGGCATGACCCACGTCGATGGTGCGGGTTTTACGTCCCGCCAATTGGGCGCAGGCCTTATCCAGGGATTTTTCAATCCCGAGCGTACGGCGCAGGTCGCAACCGGTTCCGTGCGAAACGATACCCATGACCGCCCCATCCGCGATTCCCTTGCCACCTTGAAAAAATCCGTTGGCCACCTCGTTGCAGGTTCCATCGCCGCCAATGGCGACGACCATTTCATAACCCTTCGCCAATGCCTGGCGGCAGAGATTGGTGGCATGGGAGGGTCCCTCGGTGAAGGCGTGCTCAAAGCCTCCCAAGGCGGCCTTGAGCCTGGGGGCAATCGCGGACCAACCCCGGCGCGTGCTGCCCGCGGCTGATGCGGGATTTACAATCACAAAGGTTTGAAAGGGCTGCTCGGACAGTGTTTCCTCCCGCGATTCAAAACGCGTTGCTACAAAAATGGGGATGCCACCCGAATCTTACTAAATTTCAAGCCCTTCCATACATCTTTTTAATTGCGCTTCCTTCAAATTAGGTTAGCGGTCTGCTGGGAAAACGGAGCGCCCTCTGCGGCTAGGCCGGAGCGGTCGCGGTTGCCGGCGCAAAATTGCCGGGCGCGGTCTCCATGAGATCCTCGACCACGGGATCTGCCAGGGCTCCACTGGCGTCGGTGATCATGGTTGGCTGAAAATAGTGGGCGTACTTTGCCTCGACGGGGAAGGAAGGGGTGTAGAGTGGCCCGAGCGGCTCGGTGGTGGTGATATAGGTTCGGGGCGGGTGCCTAGGGGTACGGTTAAATACCCCGGTGTGGTTATGCGCGACCGAGGGCAAGCACAAAAGCGCGCCGTTTCCCACGGCGCTGATCATTTGCGGCAGGTTCAAATTGCGGCGATAACGTCGGTAAAAACCGAGGATATGGCGCATGACCCGCCGCTTGTAGCCCTGCAAGGTAGGCATTTCCTTGAGGAATTGAACAACCTCCTCCACGGGGTCCTGCGTCTTGAGCACCACCGTGTTGCCGTCCATATCGCGAAGCTTGGTGTGGGGCAGCAATTGTCCCTGTTCCAGGCATTCGTAGAAGTAAGGCGTGCGCAGAATGGGGATGGTCAGGTTCATAAAGGCTGGCAACGTGATTTGGGGCGATCCGGTGATCAGGGAGATCTCTTCGCGGATCTCTTGCAGGCTCCGGTTAGTGGGATCGAAAATCACGCCGTAATGAAAAACGATGCCGGCCTCCAGACACTTTCTGATGGTGGAGAACTGTGGCAGGATGAGATTCTGGTTTTTATTGAAACGTTTCAACTGATCCGCGCTAAAGGATTCCACGCCGCTGAACAGACCCATACACCCGGATTCCTTGGCCAACTGGAGGTTCTCATCGCGGTTGAAAAAGTCATTGGTGACCAGCGCGGCCCAACCGCCGAACTTCTTCTTCTTCCAGAGCTCTTTCAGCAACGCGAGTTTTTCCAGGAAATAGGCGCGATTATTGCCATAGAAATTGTTGTCAACGAATAACAGGCAGGTGTGATAGCCCACATCCTCAATCTGTTTTCGTATGTAGTCCGCGTCGTAGACCTGGTAGGGAACGCGTTCTCCGGTCAGGGTGCAAAACGCGCATTTGAAGTTGCAGTTGCGGCTGGACTCCACGTATCCGATGTAGCCCATCCACTTTTTAATGAGGTCGAAACGAGGCAACATGGTTTCCGCGATATAGCGCGCTCCGAAGGTTTCCCGAACCACCTCCTGAAGCTCTTCGATATCGCCGGAACAGCAGTAGTCGAAATACTGGCCGCTGAACCTGGGCAATTGGCGCACGCCCGGCCCCCCGGCAACCACGATGACCCCGGGCTTTTGGGTGCGAACATAGGCGGCGAGGTGAAGCATGCGGTCGTAGCAGGAGGTCATCCCACTGAGCACCAGCATGTCCGGCCAACCCATGAGATCCCGGTCGCCAAACGGTCCGCCATGCAATTCGCTATAGACGCGCACGTCCACCAAATCGCGATTGAAAGCGCCCGCGAGATAGGCCGGTCCTACCGACTGGGGTACGAAATGGGGGCGGCCTCTCAGCCTGCGGGTCTCGTCGAGATAACAGTTGATGATGAGCACACGGACTCTTTCTCCATTGAACTTTGCCATGGCATACCTCTGCTGATTCGGTTTTTTTCCTGGTGAACGCGGCTTTTCCGGGGTTGTTATGAGCGCCGGACAGGGATAAATATCCTCTCGAGGGAGGCCGCGCGCATGTTCCGGCGAAAAACCCCGGTCTCTTTTCTTGTCGCCGGGCCTCAGATGGAGCGGGTGACCATGAGCAGATCAAAAGCGGCGCGCAGGGAAAGCGGACGCGCGGCGATGTACTCGGGGTCCAAAATATCGTCGCCCCATTTGAGTTTGTAGCTGGCTTGGCTTTCGGCGGGATAGACCATCTTGCCGTGCTTTCTCAACATCCTGACCAGCCAGGCCATGAACTTGCTGGCGCTGGGGAACTCCTCATCATTGACAATGAAGGGCGTGAACCCGAAATGTAGGTAGGGGACGCCTTCCTCGATCATGCGGTTCATGGCGAATTCGTTGCACAGCTCCATGGCGCCCACGGGCGCGCGGGGAAGCCGCCGGGTCAAATCGTGTAAAAAGCCGGGCTTTTCTCCCCACACGGGAACATAGGTGATGAAACCCACCGGGTTTTCCCGTTTGTCGGTTACCAGGAAAATGCGCCTGTCCGCATCCTCAGGCCCCCCGATCTCACCGATCATGAAATCGAGCTCTTTCTTCTTTTTGGCCGCCAGCCACTCGCCGCTGATGGCGTCCAACTTGTCGAAGGAGCTCTGGTCGCGCGGCAACTCCGCGCCAATTTCAGAGACCTTCAGTCCTGCCTTTTTGGCGCGCTTGATTTTGTTTCGGAGCTTCATCTTGCTGGTGCCCGCGAAGCTATACCCCTCCAACTTGATGCCGAAGCTGGCGCCCAGTTGGTTTACCGTGGCGCCGCGTTCCTGCAACAGCTCCGCCTGATCCTTGCGAATTTGAACGAATAAAACGCGTTTCTTCCGTCTTCCGGCTTCTGCGATAAACCCGTCCAAAAGGGCGGCGCGGGCCTCGATCGGAGCGTGTATGCCGCCAAATCCGATCATATGACCGCCTTGTTGGCGGTAGGCGATAAAACCGGGAACATCCGCCAGGGTAAAGATCTTATTGTTGGAGTTCAACGCCAAAAAACCGGAAGGGTGGTCCACGAAGCGGGCGATTTCTTTCAGGTCGATTGCGGTTCGGGGCGTTTCCACGGTGGGGGTCATGCGGCTTCTCCACCGGCGGAGGCCTGTCCCGCGGCGGCGCTGCCGGGTAGGGGAGAGGAAAGCGCGGCCACGGGCTCGAAGGAAAGCGCCAGGGGTTTGAACACATTGCCGAAGATGCCGCGATCTCCGGAGAGATGAATGGGGAAGGCCATCATAGCCCATTCAAAACCGCCGGCCGCCCAAGCCCACAGGCCTACCGCGACTCCCGCGACCAGGTAGGAATGGGCGATGTTGTAGAGGTAGTAATATACGGGCGATATTTTGCCGTTCTGCCTGCGATAGGCGATGGCGCCTGGTATATAGCCGATCAAGTCGATGATGATGAAGGCGAGGATGAAGCGGCCCCAGGCGACTTCCTTGTAATGGTAAAGCGTCAGCACGGAACCGATGAGAACGATGGCCAGGTGTTCCAAACGCATGAGCAGGTAGGTGCTATCCGTGTGAAACCGGTTTTTGGTATCCATCTCAGGCCAGCCCCGCCCTGGCGAGAAGGTCGCCGTGTTGTTGGTTCATGCTGAGGTGGATGGCGTCCACCTGTTCCTTGTAGGGCGTTTCGCAGATCTTGCACCCCGGCGCGAATTCCGCGTCGGCAAACAGATCTTTGTGTACTTTGGAAACCGCGTCGAAGAGCTTGACGAACTTGAGCACGTAGTAGTCGAAGACCTCGTTCATGGCCAGGGTTGCCTCATGGCAGAGCCTGGTGACCTTGGCCTTGCGCTCGGGATCGCCCTTGAGCATGTTCTTGGTGATCTCCGCTCCATAAGCCACGTGCCGGGTTTCGTCCACGAATGCGCTCTTGATCAGCGCGGTGAGATAGGGGTCGACCGGTTTCCAATAGCGCTGCTCATAGGCGTAGAGAGGATAGGCCATGCCCTCGAAAACCAAGTTCATCAGGGTCAGACCCTCGACAAAATCGCCCCTGTCCACCACCTCGTTGCAGCGGTCCAAAAACCGACGCAGGGGAGGGGTCTTGATCGCTTCATTCACCACCGCTTTTTCCATGCCCAGCGCCTTGCAGGAATCCCGCAAGCGGTTGAGGAAGATTTCGGTATGGCGCGCCTCGTCCAGGGTCTGTTGAGCCGAGAAGTTCAGGGCGTCCAAATCAGGAGCGTTGCGGGTCAAGGCGCCGGAAACCCGTAGCGCCGCTTCTTCAAAAATGACAAACAGCGATAAATCCAAGCGGTGAACCTCGGATAAAGGCTTGGAATCGGTGATTACCTCGGGGATGCCGGACCCCATTTCCGCCAGGGCCGTATCTTCCCGCGGCCATTGCCGGTTGGGAACTTTCCCCACCCATTGTGCGATTGTCGTATCAAGCTTCATTGAGCCCTCCATGTTATTCCTTGGCGGAATCCTCGCCAAATGTATCAGAAAAGTTAACTGTTTGGCGAGGCCATCGTTTTCTTTAATGATGTGGCCGGAACGTTCACCGGTGCTTTTTTTAATGGCCTCCCCGTTCGCCAGGCCGCGTACAGCGCGGCTCCATACGCACAAGCCAGGAGCATGAGTGTGCTGATTCTGTCTTCGCCGGCATCGGCGATTACGCCGATTCCCAGCGCGATCAGTCCTAGGGTGAGCGCAAAGCTCGCCACCCGGCGAACGCCGATCGGTTCGGCCGCGCGAAAGGGAGGCCGTTCCGCGGTGAGCGTGGCGACCGCGTAGACCAGCGCGGCAGCAACTGCAGCGGAGAATATCGATGCCTCGTAGAGCGAAAGAGAATAGACCAGAACCGTAAAGGCGAGCGACAGACCCAGCAGAGTGGCCAACGCGGCCCGCGCCGTTAGGGTCCGTGGGTCCATTTTGGCCAGCGGCCGGGGCAGAACGCCCTGTACCGCCAGCGCGTAGGTAAAGCGCGAAAGCGCGAGCAGCGCGCCATTAAACGAAGAAAAAGAAGCGAGAATACAGATGAGCGCCACGATGACCGTCACGCCCTGGCCGCCCGCCTGCTCCGCGATCGCCAATTGCGGTACATAAAGGCCATGACCCTGGGCCGGCAGGTTCATGAGGCAGGAAAATCCTAGCGAAACAATGCCATAGAACAGGGTGAGGACGATGACGCTACCCCAGAGAGAGGTGGAAACCGCCTTCTTGGTGGCGACCTCGGCGTGGGAGGTCACGAGCTCAAAGCCCATAAAAAGGAAAAGGGCCTGACCAACCGCGGCGATAAAAGAGGGCAGCGATGGCGCCGAAGTAAACAGGCTGGTTGAGAGCTCTCCTCTGTCCGCGGCGCCGAACATGGCCAAAATGGAGAGACCGACCAGGGAAAGGAATAGGGTCCATGTGGCAAATGCTTGGGCGCGGTAGCCGATTTGGAGTCCAGATCGGCAAACCAACCAGGTGCCCACCAAAAAAAGCAACGCGCCGACCGGCGTGGGGATCGGCGCCAAGCGGGAAAGCAGAGCGCCCACGATCAGCGCCTCAAAACCGACCAGAAACAGCATCATCAATAGATAGGGTGAAACCAGGGCAACGCCCAGACGTCTGTTCAGGCCTCGTGAAACGAAGGCCAACAAGCCGGCGCCGCTGGGGATGACATTGGAGAGCTTACCGAAAATGCGGGCCAGGACGGCGCAAATGAGGCCGCCGATGCATACGGCGGCCACGGACCACATTCCCCCGACCAAGCCCTCGATATGAAAAAGCCCGATCGCGCAAACCGAGGCCATGGCCGTGCCGCTGCCCGCGGCGAGCAACGCCGGCACGCCGGGACGGCGCTGGGCGTGTTTTTTGCCGGAGGCGACGGTCCCCGCGGCCTTCAACTTGGGAATTTTTTGTGGTTGTGTCATACCGGACAGAGCACCGTCATTACATAGTCCAGGCGCATGAAGTGGTCCTCGGGACCTTGGATGGTCAACTCCCCGAACATATAAGGTTCGTTCGGGTCGCGGCGCAACTCCAGGATATCGAGCAGCACGCTCTTCTCGGAGGTGATGACCAGATCGACCTCTTCAAGCTCCGCGCCTATCTTCGCCACACGACCGTTTTCAATTTGGAGCGCCACGTTTTCTTCCGCGTCGGAAGCGACCAACCGACTCGATCGTAGAGTTCGTCGACGTCCGGGAACGACCGACGCACGACGGCGGCAGCGTCCACGGCGAGCTCCGCCCGATCGTCGTGCGTGAACGGCGTCGGTGCGGACACGACGTACGCCGCGAACCCCACGTCGGGAGCACGCTCGAGCGCGGTGACGTCGGGGCCGCTCTGGCGACGCTCAAGCGGATCCTCACGATCCTCAAGACGCTGGTCGGCCAGGTCGACATCCTC
>JBGTRP010000301.1:0-8039 GCA_041940685.1 Acanthopleuribacteraceae bacterium | reverse complement strand
AACATTTGCGCAACTGCCTGAGGCGGGGCGAGACCGCATGCGAGGATCAGCGCTGGTTCACACTCGAGGTGGAAGGCGAACAATTCGAGACGCTGCACATGGAGGAAGTGGCGTACCCCGTCTACCTGCGGAACCACATGCTGAAGGAAGTGCTGCCCGTGTTTATCAACGGTAGCCGCGGCCTGAGCACCCTGTTCGTGAAACGCCACCACGACCCGGTCTACTGGTTCCAGATCACCAACCCCAAGGGAGAGGTGGTGTTCCAATCCGGACCCCGGCCATCCAAGGCAAAATATGCGCAGACCTATGCCATGGACCGTTCCCTGAAGGGCTATTCCTCGGAGATTGTCTATAACTCCTTCGGGGCGGAGCAGCTTTACTCCGTGGCCTCCACGAAGATCAATTTCGGGGCGATTTTTTTTCTTTTCCTGCTGGCGATCTTCAGCGTGTTCCTGGTGACGCGCGCGATCCGGCAAAAAATCGTGCTGGCCCGCCAGAAATCGTTTTTTGTCTCCACGGTTTCCCATGAGTTCAAGACCCCACTGGCAATTATGAAACTCGCGGTAGAGACGCTGGCCGCCAAGCGGTTTAAAGACCCAGGGGACGAGGCCAAATTCCAGGGAATGCTCAGCAACGAAATCAACCGCCTCAACCATCTAGTCCACAAAATTCTCAGCTTCAACAAAATTGAAACCGGCCAAATTTTCTACCACAACCAACCCATGGACCTGCGCGCCATCCTGAATTCCAGCCTGGAGGCGTTTCAAGCGCGCGCCCTGGCGGAAGGCGTTCGCCTGTTGGTCAACATGCCCGAGGAGGAATGCACCATCCTGGGCGACGCCGACCTGATCCGTCACGCGATCGACAATATCCTGGACAATGCCTTCAAGTACCGTGGCGACTCCGACCGCATCGAGGTCAACTGCACGCGAACGGAAAAGGAAGTGCATCTAGAGGTTCGCGACTACGGAATCGGCATAGCCAAGGACGAGCTCACCCATATTCAAAAAAGCTTTTATCGAGTCAATGATCCGCTGGCGCAGGGCATTCGCGGTTCGGGTCTGGGCCTGGCCATTTCGAAGTACATCCTCAAGCATTCGCGCGCGCATCTGCGGGTGGAATCGGAAATCCGCAAGGGTTCTTCCTTCACCATTGATTTCCCCAGCGCGCGCGGTGCGGCCACCTGATTGCCCGGCCACCACCAACTCGCACGGTTCCGGCTCCGCTGAAATGGGTTATGATGTTGGGACCATCTCAATACAAGGGGTTTCCCATGACCTGGATCAAGACCATTGCCTACCACGAGGCACGCGGCAAGCTTCGTCAACTCTACGACCGGGTGATGGGGACCGGAGGTCAGATCGACCAAATCCTTCAGGTTCACGGCTTGCGGCCCCACAGCCTCCAGGGTCATATGACGCTTTACAAGAATGTGTTGCACCATTCAGAAAACCAGCTCCCACCCTGGTTGTTGGAGACCATCGCCCTTTACGTGAGCATCTTGAACCATTGCCGCTACTGTATCGAACACCATTTTGAGGGCTTGAAGCGCTTGCTGGACGATGAAACGCGCTGCAACGCCATCCGTCAGGCGCTGGAGGCCGAAATGCCGGAACTGGTCCTGGACGAACGCTCCACCGCGCTGCTGATGTACACCCAGGTCCTGACCAAGACGCCCTGGGACGTGGACGAGACCCATATTCAGCAACTCCGGCAGGCGGGCTACGACGATGGCCAAATCCTGGAGGGCAATCAGGTGATTGCCTATTTTGCTTACGCCAACCGCACGGCAATGGGTCTCGGCGTGAGCGCCGAGGACGAACATTTGGGCCTTTCCCCGCAAGACCGAGACGATCCGGATAATTGGTCCCACGAATAGCCCGCGACAAGCAACCCACAAAAACCGGCGAGCCGCCTATTGGCATAGGAGCCCGGGCCATGGATTCAGCGGGGCGTTATTTTATTTCCTGCTTGGCGAAGTAGTTGAACCAACTCTCCGGGGCATTGGTAATTTTCACCCCAAAACCGGTGTACTCTACCGAACGCAGGGCGGGGGGCACCCACTTGCGCCAAACCACGGTTCCCTGGAGCTGGACCATTCCCAGACCAGGAACATCGACGTCCACATAGATTTGTTGACCCAGAGATTCCTGACGATTGGACATGAGGAACAATCCCATGGCGCCGATGTCGTGAGTAAAACCCTTGTGAACCTTACCCTGACCCGGCAAACCATATTGAACGGCCCAGCGACGCACGTAGCGAGGATACACGCGATGGCCGCCAGAATGGGATTCCGTCTCCCGGGCGGCCAATTTGGCCAAACTCTTATCTACCGCGGCCTTGATTTCCGATTTCCCCAACCCGGAATAGCGGGCAATTCGATCCTTCAAACTCATCAGATGTTCGCGATCCTTGCCCAGATCGCCGCGGCCGATACCGCGCTCCACATCCGCCGCCTTTTCGATACAAATCTCCAAGGCCTGTTTGTAGGCGTTGAGCTTTTTCTTTATTTCCATTACCGATTGTGCTGCCATAGGGTACCTGCCATGAAAGGAATCTTGTCCGCGCCGGGTGACTCACGGAAAGGGAGGAAGGACACCGCTAACTCTTAAAATTTAAAAAGTACTTGAACCAACTCTCGGGAGCCTGGGATATTTTTACGCCAAATCCCGTGTATTCTACCATTCGCAAGGAGGGCGGCACCCACTTTGTCCAAACCACCGTACCGCGCATGTGGAGCTTGCCCAAATCGTGTATGTCGATTTCGATCAGCAGGTTTTGGCCTACCTTTTCCAGACGGTTGGAAAGGATAAACAAACCCATCGCGCCCACGTCGTGGGAATAGCCCTTGTGCCAGTGGGATTCTTTACCGACCTCGCAAAAACGGATGGGGTGCTTTTGATGGAACCGGGGAATGATTCGATGGTCACCCGATTTGCTCTTGGTCATTGGATCCGAGCTGGACTTTGACTCCGGCGCCAGCAAGGGCGCCAGCTCTTTTTCGTAAGTTTCAAGATGCTCCTTCAAGGCCATCGCCAGCCGGTGCCGCGTTTGAGTACGATCCTGAGGGGGTAAGCCCTCTAGTGTCGCCAACAGTTTCCTGGCTGTCTGAACATGGAGTCCGCCAGATTCCAACAATGCTTTCTTTTCCGTTTCCAATTGGGGTTTGGGATGATTCATGGGAATCCCTTTCAGGGTTTTTCCCCTCACGCCATTTATACAAACGATGGTGGGGATGCGGGCAACCAAAAACGAGAGGCCTAACTCGGAAATCTGGCATTAATCATACATCAAAACTTTTCGGAAGAATACGAGAAAGCCAACTCAACTCGACACCTCGACAATTCAATTTCCTCCGAATGTGGCTTGCCGCTTCCAGATTGAAAGAGGCAAGGCTTCCCCATCTTTCCGGTCTCCACTATGATGGTGGCAGTCGGTCCAGGCGGCTGGAGAACCGAATTGCATAACTCGAATCGTATTTTCATCCCTCCTCTCATCCTGCGAGATCACCGTCGCCGGACACTCCTGCAAACTTCTCCGCTTCTCATCCCGTCCACCGCCTCGTTAGCGGTTACCGGACCCTCCGGCGCCGGAAAGAGCCTATTCCTCAAGAGCCTCTTCGGGTGGGCCGCTCCCGACGCGCGACCGGTATTCACCAAGGAAATGGGCGCCTGCCTGATGGTTCAGGATCCCTCCCAAGGGCTCACTCCGGGATTGAGCCTCGCGGGCCATTTTCGGGAGATGGGGAAACATGGCGCATGGCGCTCGCTCGCCACCGGGCTGCTGAAAGAGCTCGGGTTAGATGATCCCGGCTTCCTGGGAAGCTCACCCGCGCGGCTTTCCGGCGGAGAGAGGCAACGGGTGATGCTCGCCTTGATCTTGATGAAGCGGCCACGAATCCTGGTGTGTGACGAGCCGGCCGCCTCACTGGATGCGCGCAATGAAAGAGCGCTTTGGAAAATCTTTGAGGATCTTCGCCGATCTCGGGGTCTTGGTTTGATATTTGCCACCCACCGCATGGACCTGATCGAGCGGCATGCCGATTATGTGTTGATCCTGGAAAATGGGCGGGATGTTTTCTTCGATAGCCGGCGGGCATTTTTTGGCGCGCCGCGCCAAGCCTATCAGGAAAAACTGTTGCGCATCTATCGATCCCGTTCATCGCGAGGAGAACAAATCCCAACCCGGCCTCTCTCCTCCACGCCGAAGCCCTCCTTATTCGAGCTGAGGGGGCTTTCTCGAAGTCTTGGCCCATTCAAGCTATGTGAAAACTTCTCCTGGCGCCTGAACGCGGGAGAGTGGTGGTGGTGGACGGGTCCATCCGGTTCGGGCAAAACCTCCTTAGCCAGGATTGTCGCTGGCCTGACGAGGGAGACGCCTTCGGAAAAGGGCCGCATGCGATTTCAAAACCGGGAGCTGGCGCCACGGCTTCAAAAACGAGGGAAAGCCACGCGCCAAGCCATCCAATACCTGTTTCAACACGGCACCATGGCGCTCAACCCCGCTTTGAAAGTGAACGCCCAACTCGGCCGGGCCTTTCGCGCGGATAGGGGACGGCTCAACTACTTTTTGCAGCGACTGGGCCTGGACCACCTGGATCTCGATCATCGCCCCGCGGCCTTTTCCATGGGGGAAATACAAAGGCTCAATATTATTCGCGCGCTCGCCTCTCGACCCGCACTGCTGATTTGCGATGAGTTCCTTTCACCCCTGGATCCCGCGCGGCAACAGGATCTCCTCGAGTTTCTGGAAGAGTGGCGGTCTCGGGAGGGGTTCGCGCTTGTCATCATCACTCACGACCCCAACCACATGGCGTTGATGCCGGGCCTCGAACTGCATTTTCCCCTTTTACCAAACCTGCGGTAAGGCCCCTAACCCGCCCGCAAGGGCGCATCGGTGCGGGCGAAGCGACGCATCAAGCCTCGCAGCCCCGCGAGCCAGCCCAGCAGGACGGCAATGGCTGCCAGCAGCACCCCGGGCTGGCGGTCCATGTGCATGGCGCCGTATTCGATCAGCCGACCCAAACTGGGCTCGCCAACCGACCTGCCCAAACCTAAATAACCGAGAATGGATTCCAACAGAACCGCGTTGATGAGGGTCACCAGAAGATTCGCCACCAGCAGCGGACCCAGGTTGGGCATGATCTCATGCAGGAAAATATCCCGCTCCCCCCTACCCCGCATGCGCGCGACCTGAACAAATTCCGCCTCGCGCAACTCGCGAATTTTTGCCTGCAACAAGCGCGCGGGCTCGGCCCAAAGCGTGGCTCCGAAAAGCAGGATCAGCAACCAGGAACCCGGCTGGAAGAGCGCCATGGCCAACAAATAATAGACGAGCATGGGAATCGAAAGAAAGGCCTGAATCAGGCTATTTGCCAAACGCGAACCCGGCCCAGAAGTCCAAGCCAACAGGCCGCCAATCGCCACCCCCAGACTACAGGCCAGCAATCCACCCAATCCGGCGGCGAGCATGGAGGTCCTATTGCCCAGCAGCAATCGTGAATAGAGGTCCCGGCCCAACGCATCGCGACCCAGAAGATGCCAACCGCCGGTAGCCTGTTGTTGTCCAGGATCGAAGGGCGCCAACCAGCCCGCGCAAAGCGATGCCAGCAATAGCGTGACCACCAGGACCGCATCCAAACGCACATGTCCTCGATAAACGACTCCCAGAAGAAGGGCCAAAACCAATGCCGAAAACCCCAAAACCGGCATACGCGGAATCACCAGGACTAGGGTGAGCAGCGAGGCCAGTAGAAGCGTAACCCCCCAATCGCGATTTACCATGCCGCGCTCCTGATGGCCCAGCGCGCACGCGCCCAATCGGCCAACTCATAGCCGGGCACCACGAAGAGGGCGGTCCAAATGGCGCCGCCCAACAGAAGCGGATAATCCCGCGCGAGCACCGCATCGTAGAGCAGTAGCCCCATACCCGACCATCCGAACATGGCTTCGATCACCAAGGCGCCGCCGGCAATCATGGGCAGGTAAAGTCCGGCCATCTGGACAATGACCGGCAAAAGCGCGCGCAGCTCATGGTTGAGGAAAATACGCCATTCAGGCACGCCACGCCCACGCGCGCTCATAATAAACGACGCCTCCTGAAGCAACTCCATTTGGCGATGGAGATAGGCGGTGAACTGGCCCGCCAGGGGAAGGGCCAGACTGAGGGAAGGCAGAAAACCATAGGCAAAAAAGCGCGCCGGCGCGTCGAGCAGGGACTCGGAGGGGCCAAACAGGGGACCCGACCCGAAAATGGGAAAAAGCCGTAACTTGACCCCCAACAGGGCAATCAACAGCGCCGCCAAAATAAAGGAGGGGGTAACCAGAAACAAATTGTACAGGGCATCGCAGGCTTTTCGCATCCAGGAGGGCCGGTTCCCGCGCAAACCCCATAGCAGACAGAGCGTCAACCCGAGCGCCATGGTAAAAGCCATGCCGCCCAGCCAAAGGGTTTTCCCGATCCTGGATTTCAGCACCCGAGCCACGGGTTGTTTGTGGATAAAGGAGGTTCCCAGTTCGCCACGCGCCACATTGCCAAGGTAGATCCAATAACGCCGAGGGGCGCTCTGGTCATAGCCGAAGATGCGGGAAAGCTTTTCGCGGTTCGCCTCGGTCAGTCGGGAATCCAGAAAAAGCGAGGCCGGGTTTCCGCGCACCAACGCCATGGCCAGGAATAAAAGCGTGACCGTAAGCCAAACGATCCAAATATACCGCGCGCAGCGCCATAAGATTGACCGATCCATACCCCACCCGAAAGAGCGCCTCTCAACTCGAATTCGGACCAAAAACGATGTTCGGTTGATGCGTTTTTCGCCTGATTTACGTGAAATTCGGACCCAAACAATTTTCGTGAGACCAACAGTTAATGTATCATTGAATGGCCGATTTACTTGCGCCTGAATTCTTCGGACAGGACTCGGCATGAGCTCTACATCCAAAACGGAGGATCATCCGGTGGTTTTTCAAGCATCAACGAACACAAATGAGTCGTGTCATGATCTTGGGCCTTGAGGGAGTTGCCTCCCAGCCGCCGGGGACGGACCGAAAACAAACCACGGCCCTTACCGGAGAAGGGTTCAGCGCCCTGAGATGGGCACAATCCACCCTCGCCGCTTGAGCCGGGGTTTCCGGGCTTGAATGCGAATGAAGCCCCGTGATTCCAGCCAGGGCCTTGTGCGGGTGTGGATGGGGATAGGTTGACCCGGATTTCCCCGAAGAATAAGACAAGCCGGCAAGGTCTCGGACCTCCGATTCGATTGGGTGCTTGCAAAAAATTAGGAGAGGCGTTCTGTTTAAACAACTTTGGAGGGAAACCGACCGGCGGTTGATCGAGCTTTGTCGCAGGGGCGAGAGCGCGGCATGGGATTGCCTGGTTCAGCGCTACAAAAAATTGGTCTACCACTTTCCCAACGAAGCGCGCCTGAGCATGGAAGACTGCGACGAGGTTTTCCAGGAAACGTTTTTGGCCTTCTACAAGAACCTGGAAAAGTTGAGTGAAATAGAGGAGTTGGGTCGCTGGATCGCCACCGTGGCCAAACGCAACACCTGGAAATGCCTGCACCGCAACCGAAAACGCCCGGACGACCTGGTGCAGGAACCCTACGAGGTCGAAGATCCGGATCGAATTCCGGAGCAACACCTGGAGATCAAGCTGCAGCAGGCAACGGTCCGGCGCGCCATGGGCATGTTGAACCAGAGATGCCGCAAGCTATTATTTTTGCTCTTCTACAAATACGATTCAGCAGAATACGACCGCATCGCCGAGGAGGCCGGCATCGCGCGGGGAAGCATCGGCCCCATCCGCCACCGGTGCCTGGTCAAGTTCCGCGAAAAGCTTGAGAAATTGGGAATTCACCAAAAAAATGTATCCAATTGGCTCGAATAGGTACTATTAGGGTAGAGGCGCGGGAATAACCGCCAAGGACGGCAACCATGGAAGCATTACAAAATAAGTTCTGGAAAAGCATTCGGCGGCTCAGCTCCAGCGATCGCAGCGTGGAGGTCCCCTCGAAAACGGTCTCCAAGGCTTTGGACATC
>JBGTRP010000300.1:0-8045 GCA_041940685.1 Acanthopleuribacteraceae bacterium | reverse complement strand
CTGCCCGCAACTATCCACAAAATGATGAGGGCTTTCCAAGGGTACATGCATGCAACAATAAGAAAAATTTACAACGGCGCCCTGCCAGCCTCGGCGGGAAATCTGGCCGGGCGTCCCGTGGTTGGCAGAGGTCAGAGACCAGAGGCCAGGGCCCAGAAAATTCAGTGGGTGTGGCTGCTCTCCGGCCACCCTTCTCCGGGAGCCGTCTCCTGAGGCATTCTGGGCTTGATGCATAACGAATCATTCGGTTGCCAAGGCGACCAGGGACGGCAATGAACTACGGTCGACCCATCATGGCTCAACTTCGCCAAGGATTCAAGCCCCTTTTCCGGTGGGAAAGCGCTTGCCCGGTCGCGGTCCTCCACGCCCGGGCCGAGGATACCCGGTGGGCAGGCAAAACAATATCCGGGGGCATGGGAAATTCCTGAAAATTACCCACTCCCGACGTGGGTGTTGCGCTCTCGCGGCTCAGCGGGCCGGCTCGGCGAAATTGGAAAAAAAGGGATCGAATTACTAAAAAGTGGACTAATAAGTTGACAAAGTGGAGTGAAGTGGACTAAATTGGCCAAAATGGGATTTCAAAGGACAAGAGTCCGAATCTCTTTTCGGTTGTTTCCATGGGTACTCGATTGCGCGGACATGCTGAGGTTCGCATTGATGAAAAAGGACGCCTGAAGATGCCTTCCAATTTCAAAAAAAATTTGGAGGGCTCATACGGCGGAGCCTTATTCATTACCGCCCTTACCGATGAATACCTTCAGATTTATCCGGTTCAGGTTTGGGAGGAGATCGAGGCCAAGGTGAGCACTTTAGGAGCGATGAATCCAGTGAAGCGCAAGTTTCTGACCCGGGCCAACCGCTATGGAACGGAAGTGGGCATGGATGGACAGGGCCGGATTTCACTCAAGGTGAACCAGAGGAATTTGGTGGGGATTAAAGACGATGTGGTGCTGATCGGTTGTAGCGATCACCTGGAGCTATGGCCGGCCGAGGCCATGGCGAGCCTGGAGGGCCAGGACGCATTCTCCCCCGAAGATTTCACCACGTTGGGGATTTAAATGACGAGCCACCAACCGGTAATGATGGAGCAAGTCATGATGGGACTGGATGTCCGAGGAGGGGAAACCTACTGGGATGGGACCTTCGGAGGCGGAGGCCACGCGTTCCGAATCCTTGAACAGTTGGATGGTCAAGGCCTTTTGTTCGCCTCGGACAGGGATGAGGTGGCGGTAGCGGCCGCGGCCCGTTTCGAGGGGCGGCCGGATTTTCGTTTCCTGCGCGGAAGCTTGGAGGAGGTCGTGGAGCGGGCGCCCGAACCCCTGACCGGATTTCTTTGGGATTTGGGGTGCTCGACCATGCAGCTCAAGGAAGGGGAGAGGGGTTTCAGCTTCGCGGAGAACGGTCCGTTGGATATGAGAATGGATGTGCGTCAAAAACTTACCGCCTACCAGGTGGTCAACCAATATGAGGAAACCAGGTTGGCGGACCTGATCTACCATTACGGCGAGGAGCGGTTTTCCCGCCGAATCGCGGCCCGCGTGGTTTCGCAAAGGCGCCGCGCCCCCATAGAGGATACAAAAACACTGGCCGATATTTGCCGTGGCGTATATCCGCGCCGCCATCATCGTATCGACCCGGCAACGAGAACCTTTCAAGCGCTCCGCATTGCTGTCAATGACGAACTAGGCCAACTGGAGCGCACCCTCCCCAGGGCGCTGGCCCGGCTTCGCCAGGGGGGACGCGGAGTGGTCATCAGCTTCCATAGCCTGGAGGATCGCATCGTAAAGCATGGCTTTCGCGAGCACTCCCGAGGCGGAAGCTACAGGCTGATCACCAAAAAACCCCTGGTTCCCGATGAGGATGAGCGGCGCGCCAACCCGGCGTCCCGCAGCGCGAAGCTTCGCATCATCGCGAGGGAGCAACCAATAAAAAAAGGCAGGATCCGATGAGCCGGCAACAGTTTTATCGAAATCCGAATCCAGTTTCTCTCCAACGCAAGAAAGGCAAAGAGTTCGCATACCTGGCCCTTGCCGTGGTTGCCGCGGTGATGGTTATGCTATGCATCGCTTTCCTCCAAAACGCCCTGGTGAACCTGGGGTATGATGTCATCCAAATCCGTGATCAAACCACCGCTCTGAAACAAGAGCGGGCGCAACTGCGCTCCGAGCTGGCCTCTCTCACCCGTCCGGACCGCATTATCCATCAGGCCGTGGATATGGGGCTGCGCCCCGTTTCCGACGCCCATCGAATTTGGGTCTTAATCCATGAATCCGAGGAGCCTGACCTGAAAGGCGAAGCCGCCGAAATGGTGGCCAGCCTTGAAAGGCAACCTTGATCCCATGTCCGATACTCTCGCGGCTTTTCATGCCAGAATTCATGTATTGATGGCGGTTATGCTGTTGTGGAGTGGGCTGATTGTTTACAGGTTGGTCGATCTCCAGATTGTAAAAAAAGCTGAATTCTCCGCTGAAACCGAGAACCTGCACCACTCGGTGGAAGACATTCCCGCGGCGCGCGGTGAGATTCTTGATGCGAATGGCAAAATATTGGCGATTAGCCGAGAAGAGCCCTATATTTTTGCCGATCCAAGCAGAATAGAAGATCCCGCGGCCGCTTCTTTGACTTTGTCCAAGGTATTGGGCAAGGATCGCGCCTGGCGGAAACGCCAGGAAAAGCTGCTCTCCCGTTCGGACAAGATTTTCAGTTTTGTGGCGCGCAGGGTTTCCGAGACAACCGCCGAGAAGGTGCGCGCCCTCGACCTTGCCGGAATTCACATTGGCTCCGAGTCGTGGCGCACCTATCCCAACCACTGGATCGCCTCCCATGTGGTCGGTTTCATCAATAGCGATGAGAGCGTGAAAGAGGGTGTCGAGGCGTTTTTTAACTCCGAGATTGGCGGGAAACCGGGCAAGCGCGAGGTTTTGCTGGATGGTAGGCGGCGCCGCAACGGCCTGGGCGGAACCATTATTAAAGAGCCGGTGATAGGCGCCAGCGTACAGCTAACCCTGGACGTCAACATCCAGTTTTTTGTGGAAAATACCCTGCGCCGGCACATGAAAATTACGCGGGCGAAAAATATCAGCGCGGTGGTGGTTGATCCGCGCGACGGCGCGATTCTCGCCATGGCCAACATGCCCGATTTCAACCCCAATCTTTTTAATAAGTATCGATCCTATGATCGCAAGAACCGAGCGGTGGTCGACGTTTACGAACCGGCTTCCGCCTTTAAAATTGTGACCGTGGCCGCGGCTCTCGACAGTGGAGCCATCGACCTGGACGATGTTTTGTTTTGTGAAAACGGCGGCATTCGGGTATTTGACACTTATATCAAGGACCACCAGTCTTTCGGCAATCTAAGCATCGAGGAAATGCTTTGGCACAGCAGCAACGTGGGCGCCATCAAGGTCGCCCAAAGGATGAAGCCCAAGGTTTTCGCGCATTACATCCAGGCATTTGGTTTCGGGGAAAAAACGGGGGTGGATCTACCCGCCGAGTCCGCGGGAATTTTTAGTCCGGTGAGTTCGTGGACGAGGGTTTCCCACGCGTTCTTGGCCATCGGGCATGAGATATCGGTGACGCCCCTGCAAATGTTGATGGCAGCTTCGGTCATTGCCAACCGGGGGATGTTGGTTCAGCCCTACATTGCTGAGGGCATTGTCTATGCCGATGGCGGCGTGCGCGAATTGGCCTCCGCAAGGGAAGAACCGCGAAGGGTGATTCGGGAACGGACGGCGGAGCAAATGGTCATGGCGCTCCGGGGAGTGGTGGAGCAAGGAACGGCGCGGGCCGCCCAACTCCCCGGTGTCCAGGTGTTCGGCAAAACCGGCACGGCGCAACGCTTGTGGAAGGGGTCTTACGCCAAGGATAAATTTAACGCTTCCTTTGTGGGGTTCTTTCCGCTGGAACAACCCCGTTATGGTATGATCGTCGTGGTTCACGATCCCAAGGGGAAGGTGCATGGCGGCGATGTGGCCGCACCCATTTTTTCCGAAATCGGTCGTCAGATTCTTCTGTATGAAAACGCGAGGCTGTCGGGCCAAAAAATACGGGTTCCCTTTCATGCGCCCAATTGGCCTTCCAGGGCTTTGGCGCATGGGCAGAGGGATGGCGTCATGCCAAACCTGATGGGTTTAGGTTTGCGGAATTTAATTTTTCAATGTCAATCCATGGGGCTGAAAGTTTCTCTGAGCGGTAGGGGCAAGGTAGCCGCCCAGGAGCCGCCGCCCGGTTCGCCCATACCCGCGAATCGGGTCTGTAAGGTGAGGTTAAAAAAAGAGGGGTAGATGAAGCTGGGGGAATTGATTCAGGGGATCGGCAAGCTCCACGACCCGGCCTCGGCGAATTTGGAGATCACCGACATCACCCATGACAGCCGCAAGGTCCAACACGGTAGCCTTTTCGTGGCAATCGACGGGCGGAAGCGGGATGGGCATCAATATATCGCGGGCGCAAGTCAAATCGGAGCGGTGGCCGTGGTGACCCGGCATCCCGAGAAAGTTCCCTGTTGCCTTCCCATTGTGGAGGTGGAAGAACCGAGAAAAGCCATGGCCCAAATGGCGCGTTTGCTTTACGGAAACCCGGATCGCATTCTGAAGGTCATCGGCATAACCGGCACCAATGGAAAGACGACCTGCACCTTTCTGGTCAACCATTTATTGAGGGCCCGGGGTAAAGCGGGCCGAATCGGAACCCTCAGCTACTTCAATGGGGTTTCCGAGGAAAAGGCGACGAGAACCACGCCCGAATCCACGGATATTTTTCGTCTTTTGGAGGAAATGACGCGAAACGGATGCCGTTACGCCTCCATCGAGGTCTCTTCCCATGGTTTGATGTTCGGCCGTATTTTGGGCCTGGAGCTCCAGTACGCGATCTTCACCAATCTGAGTCGCGACCATCTCGATTTTCACGGCGATATGGAGTCATATTTTCGCGCCAAACACAAACAGTTCGACCATCTGGTCCCCGGCGGGGTGGCGATTATTAATTGGGACGATCCTTATGGCCGGCGGATCGAGGTTCCCGAGGGAGTGGCGTTATTGCGCTTTGGCCGTTGCCCCGAGGCGGATTTGCGCTTCGAGGTGGAGCGCATGCATTTTAAAGGCAGTTCTTTCCGCGTTTTTTACCAGGGTCAGGAGGCGCGCATTGAGGTGCCCCTGCTGGGGCTGCACAACCTTTACAATTTTGTCTGCGCCATGGCGGTCGCGCTCAAGGAAGGCCTCGGGCTGGAGGATATCCAGCGGGAATCCGTTTCGGCCCCGCCGGTTCCGGGGCGTTGTGAAATTCTGGATCTCGGCCAGAACTTTGGCGTAATCATCGACTTCGCCCATACTCCCGACGCCTTGAAAAAAGTGCTGGAGGCCTGCCGGGACCTCGAGCCCGCCCGCTTGATCGTCGTCTTCGGCGCTGGCGGGGATCGCGATAAATTGAAGCGTCCCAAAATGGGCGCCATTGTCGATGAGCTCGCGGATGTGGTGTTTCTCACCTCCGACAATCCCCGTTCGGAAAACCCGGAGGCCATCATGGACATGGTCCAGGAAGGCATCAAGCGGCCCCCGGGGGCGACCTTCCGCCGCAACTGGGATCGCCTTCAGGCCATTGCCGAGGCCTTGAACACGGCCCAGGATGGCGACGTGGTGATCATCGCGGGCAAGGGGCATGAGACCACGCAAGAAATCGGCAAGGAGATGATTCCTTTTAACGACCGCACCATTGCGACTCGAATTCTGCGCGAACGCCTGGATATCGGCCATCATGCATGACCTCATGGCCGCGCCTCCCCGCTATGTTGCCAGCGTGGGGGATGTGATCGATCTTCTCGGAGCCACGGAGTTCCAAGCGGCGCGCGACTTGCCGATCACCGGTTTCAGCATTGACAGCCGAACGCTCAAGGAAGGCCAGGTTTTCGTGGCCATTCGCGGGCAACGGGTGGATGGCCACCGCTTCATCCCACAAGCCATGGCGAGGGGCGCATCGGTTTGTTTGGTGACCTCGCCAGAGGCGGTTTCCAATGCCGATCGATGGATTTTGGTTTCCGACGTCATTGCCGCCTTGGGCTTTTTGGCGGCTTCGCACAGGCGCTCCCTGGATGTCAAGCTGGTGGGCCTGACGGGCAGCGTGGGGAAGACCACCACCAAGGACCTGCTTTTCGAGATGATGAGTTCCTCGTTCCGGACGCGAAAAAGCGAGGGCAATTTCAATAACACTATCGGCCTTCCCATCGAAATTCTCAAGCTGCGGAGGGATACCGAGTACATGATCGCGGAGATGGGGATGTCCTTTCCCGGTGAAATTCGCGATCTGACGAAGATGGCCCGACCGGATATGGGCTTATGGCTCGGCGTGAAAGCCGTCCACCTCGCCAATTTCGAGAACCTGGCCGGGATTGCGCGCGCCAAGGCCGAGTTGGTTAGGTTCATGGAGCCCGGCCGTACGCTTGTCTACAATGCCGACGATCCGCTGGTCGTCGAGCACGCCCTCGGCTATGAAGGCGCCCGCGTCAGCTTCGGCATCAAGAGTCCGACCGCGGATTTCCAAGCCAGGGTAGAACCCTACCCGGACTGGAGCGGGACCCGTTTCCAGGTAACCGCGCCGGGAGAACAAATCCAGTCTTTTTATTTGCCCCTGGTGGGGAGATTCAACGTGATGAACGCCTTGGCCGCTTGCGCCACGGCCTCCAGCGCGGGTGTTCCCCTGCCCGAGATTGCCAATGCGCTAAAGATGGCCAAACCGCCCAAGCACCGTTCTTATCCATGGGTTTTTGACAAGGATGTTCGCTTGATCGACGATACCTACAATTCCAACCCCCACGCGGTCGAGCAGGTGCTGCGCTGTTTCGCGTCCCTCGCGGAAGGCCGTTACCGATGGATCCTGTTGGGAGATATGCTCGAATTGGGTCAGGAGGAGGCGCGATTCCACCGCGATTTGGGGCTCCGATTGCGCGGTTACGGCTTTGACCGCGTGACCCTCGTGGGCCCATTGTGCGAGCATGCCTACCGGGCGTTCCAGGAGGGCGGCGCGGGTCATTGCCGCCTGGAGCATTTCCGCGACGTGGACGAGGCGCTCGCGCGCATGGACCGCCAGGCTCCCGCGCCCGCACGCATCTGGTGTAAGGCCAGCAGGGGCGTCGGATTGGAAAGGGTAGCCGAGGCATTGGTTCAAGCCCTGGACGGGCAACCAGAGAGCGCGGGGGAAAATCCATGATTTATAAGCTTCTGCTGGTGCTTGCCGACTCGATTTCTTTCCTCAACGTGTTCCGCTACATTACCGTGCGTTCGGCGATGGCGGGCGCCACGGCGTTCGTTATTTGCCTGCTTTTGGGACCTTGGCTGATCGGGCGGCTGAAGGCGCTCAGCATTGGCCAATCCATCCGCGAGGAGGGTCCCGAAAGTCATCAAACCAAGGCGGGCACGCCCACCATGGGCGGGTTGCTCATTTTAGTGGCGGTGTTGGCCGCAACCCTGTTGTGGGTCGATCTCTCCAACCCCTTTATCTGGGTGCAGCTATTCGCCACGCTAGGATTTGCCGGCGTGGGCATGGTGGATGATCTCGCCAAGGTCACCAAACAAAGGAATCTCGGCCTCACGGCCAAGGGGAAAATTTTTTGGTTGTTTACCGTGGCCATCATCGTGGGCGGGGGGATGTACTTGCTGGCCCAAAAAGGGTTGTTCATTACCGAAATATACTTTCCCTTTTTCAAGAACTTTCATCCGCGCTTGGGGCTGTTTTTCATCGCCTTCGCGGTATTGGTGCTGTTGGGTTCCAGCAACGCGGTCAACCTGACCGACGGATTGGACGGTTTGGCCATCGGCGCCTCCGGCATTGCCTTCGCCACTTATACCCTGATCGCCTATGTGTCCAGCCATGCCGAAATTGCCGGATACCTGGATATTCCTCACATCCCTTCCACTGGCGAACTGGCCGTTTTCGGGGCTTCGATGGCCGGCGCCTGCCTTGGATTTCTTTGGCATAACGCGCATCCCGCGGATGTGTTCATGGGCGATACGGGCGCGCTCGCCCTTGGCGGCTCGCTGGGGACTTTGGCCCTT
>JBGTRP010000299.1:0-8046 GCA_041940685.1 Acanthopleuribacteraceae bacterium | reverse complement strand
AAACACCAAGTGCGGAACCTCCGCTCAAAAAAAAGGGCGTTTCCTCGGCAAAAAATTCCTTGAGAAAATCCCGTTTAAGCCGCGTCAAGACCTTCGAATTTTCCCAACTCACGCCATGCTCCAATGATATAGAGCCAGAAGTCGCGCTGTTTACCGAGGCGCGCCAACAATGGATCCAGATAACGCTCGACATCCCTGGGTTTTAAGAAGTACCAGACATCGCCAAAGGCCGCCTCGCGCATAATCCAGGCTGCTGTATCCAGCCATGATGGAGATCCCGGCTCCTCTAGGAGGGCCTGTATCGAGGCCGTAGTCAACTCGCGATCATAACTAAAATAAGGAATGGTGTTGGGCGAAAACTTGTCACTTCCCACATTGACCTCCCTCTGGACCGCCTCCTCGGCTGATAAAGTAGCTTAGCACGACAAGCAAAGATTGCGATTTGGATATAGGTTCATGGCTAGGCTGGTGAGGGGTAACTACGGTCAGATACAATTAACTGCCGCATTGAATCACGCTTTTTATCCTAGCAAAACTGCGATTAACCTGTTGGTTTGGAACCCACCGCGGGTATTTGTTTTTTTCGAAGTCAGATGCGAGCCGCGACCGGCGGCCCTGGAGGCCGGGACGATTCTCCAGCCACGCGGACCCGGCCGGGCGCCTTCTCCCGAACGTTTCGCTCCGGCAATCAGATGCCGGCCAGCTCCGTTTCGGTTTCCACCCGCCATTTGGATTCCTTCAGCCAGTTGCGCAGTTCGCCGGATGGTACGGGATTGTTGATGTAGTCGCCCTGCAGAAAATCGCAGCCGTTGGTTCGCAGCGCCTGGTAGGCAACGCGCGTGTTCACGCCCTCGGCCAGCACCTGGAGGCCCAGGTTGTGGCCCAGGTCGATCATGGAGCGGACAATCGCGATTTCGTTCGGATGGTCGCCGACCTCATTGATGAAGGAGGGGTCGATCTTGATTTCCTTCACCGGCAGGGTCTTCAGGTAAGCCAAGGAGGAATAGCCGCGGCCGAAGTTATCGATGGCGATGGTGCTGCCCATGTCGGCCATCATGGAAAGGATGTGGGCGGCCTGCTCGGGATCGATCATGACCCCTTTTTCCGAAACCTCGAAGCCGATGCGGTCGAAGGGCATCTCGTAGGGCTCCAAGGCCTCGCGAATCCGTTGCGGCAGGCTGGGGTCATGCAGCTCATGTCCGGTCAGGTTAATGGAGATATGCAGGTCCATCCCCTTGGATTTCCAATAGGCCCAGTGCTTGGGAACCTCCATTAAAATCCAATCGGTGACCTGTTTGATCAGGCCGCAGCGCTCGGCAAGAGGAATGAACTTTCCGGGGGAAATAAACCCGTGGCTCGCGTGGGGCCAGCGGATCAGGGATTCCACGCCGACGATTTTCTCCGTGCGGGCCAACACCTTGGGCTGAAAATACAACAGCAGGTCGTCCCCCTGCAGGGCCTGCCTCAAATCGGTCAGGAGCGTCAGGCGTTGGGGGTTAAAGAGGTTGATGGTCTCCTGGTAGAAGCGGTAGCCCCGTTCCGCCTTTTTGGCGCTGACCAGGGTCATGTCCGCGTGGCGCATCAACATGTCGCGGTTACAGCCGTGATCGGGATAGATGACGATACCCACGTTGGGCTGTATCTCGATATTCAAGCCATCCAAATCGAAGTTGGGTTCGAAGGCCTTGCGAATGGAATCGGCCATATGCGAGGTATGCGCCAGGGAGGTAATCTCCGGCATCAAGAGCGCGAACTCTTCGCCGCCCTGGCAGAACACCTGACCATTGTGACTCAGGGCCATATGGAGCCGCTCCGCGATTTGGCGGATCAGCTTGTCGCCGTTTTGATAACCCAGGGTGTCGATCACTTCCTTGAAGCGGTCCAGGTCGATGAAAAACAACGCGAAGCGGGTATGGTTCTTTCTCGCGTTTTGAATGGCGTCGTCCAGGCAGACCTGGAGCTGGTTGCGGTTGGGCAAACCCGTGAGCTGATCGTGGTGGATCAGGTAATGAAGTTGTTTCTCCGACTCCTTGCGTTGGTCAATTTCGTCCTGGAGCCGCAGCACATGGCGCCGGGCCTCCTCGTGCAGGGTCCACTTGCGGGTGAGCGAGAGCGCCATCTGCTTGACCGCGATGCTGTCGAAGGGCTTGGTGAGGAACAACAGCCTGTCGGTTGATCCCAATTTCTCCAGGATTTCCTCGAAGGAATAATCCGAATACGCCGTGCAAATGACCATCTCCACATTGGGAAACTCTTTCCAAATCAGCGAAATCGATTCGATTCCGTCGATTCCCGGCGGCATCCGCACATCCATGAAGACCAAGGCGTAGGGCCGGTTTTCCCGGTAGGCGGCGCGCACCATTTCCATGGCCTCCCGGCCCTGATAGGCGGAGTCGATCTCGTATTCCACCCGCACCGCTTCTTTCAACGCCTCTTCTCCGCCCTCGTTTTCATCGGCAAACAGCTCCTGCTCGATGGCGCGCAGGTTGATGCGGGACTGCTTCTTTTTGGGATGGCCCAAAATCTTGCGAAAGTCGCTATGGATGTCGGGGTTGTCATCAACCACCAAAATGCGACGGTTCAGAGTAAGCATGAGAGGGGTCCCTTGGCTCTTTCAGAGTTCGCGCGAAAATGGCGGGTTCAGGTCAGAAAGCACCAAGGGTTGAGGACGGAAATCGTCTGAATCACCTCGGGTTGAAAACCATGAATCCTACTTCAATCATAGCAATTGGAAGGGATGGCGATCAACCTATGTTTTCCCGTTCGCCCGGCGCCCATGAGAAGCCAGGAGAAAAAACTTCCCGCGTTCGGCTACTTCTTGCTCATGCTTTTATTTTCTTCTCCTTTTGGTAAAATGGGATCACTTTCAGAACACAGGAGAGCGGTATTTTGGCCGGCGCTTGAATTGGTTCCAACATCAGTGGCTCTCCTTTCCCGTTACCGTCCTCCTCACACGCCCCCGGCCCGGGCATCTCGGGCTCCCGAAACCATGTCGCCAGGAGCGGAACGCTACCCATGCCAGAAGAGAAACGAATCGGCAGATACATTATCAAGGGCATATTGGGCGAGGGCGCCATGGGTACGGTGTTTCAGGGCTACGATCCCAATCTGGAACGGCCCGTGGCCGTAAAAACCATGCGCACGCAAAACATTCAAAAGGAGAAGGAGCTCAAGGAGTTCAAGGAGCGCTTTTTCCAGGAATCTCGGGTGAGCGGCAGGCTGAACCATCCCCAGATCGTGGCGGTTTACGATTCCGGGCTGCATGGCAGCGAACCCTTTTTGGTCATGGAGTTCATCGACGGGCCTCCCTTGGACAACTTCATCAGCGCCAATTACAACGAGAGCCTGCACCAATATGTCCGGCTGTTGGAACAGGTGGCCTCCGGATTGGATTACGCCCATGAGGAAGGCGTCATTCATCGAGATATCAAACCAGGCAACATTTTGGTATGCGCACCGAGACCCGATCGCTTTTCCGCCAAGATCGTCGATTTCGGGTTGGCCAAGCTCAAGGACTCCAAGCTCACCATGACCGGCTCCTTTCTGGGAACGCCCAGTTACGCCAGTCCGGAGCAGATTATCAATGGCCGTGTGGATGCGCGCTCCGACATCTACTCTTTCGGAACCGTGGCCTACGAGATGCTGACGGGCCAGTTGCCTTTCGAGGCCGAGAGCCTGCACTCCATCCTGTACCAGATCGCCCATGAACCTCCCAACATCCAGTTGGAAATGTTCGCCAAGAGTCTGGACACCAACGCGCTCGACCAGGTATTTCAAACCGTTTTTGAGAAAGATCCCGAAAAGCGCTATCAAAGCGCGGGCGACTTTGTAGACGCGCTCAGGGACCTGCTCAAGCCCCTGAGCAAGATGGACCGCCCCCCCGAGACCAAGGCCAGGCGCAAGGGTAAGGGCAAGGCCCGCGTCTCCCCGGACACCACCCAGAGCAGAAAACAAAAGCTAATCGCCCAGGCGCGCTCCCAATTCCAACAGGCCTACCGCACCCGCAACCTCGGCAGCGTCCGCTATTGCCTTCAGGAACTGGTTCATCTGGGCGCCGACGCCAGCGAGGAGATTCAGCAGGTCAAGTTGTTGGAGCGGGAGATTCGGGAAGAAGAGGAGCGCCGACGCCAGCGGAACCTGCACCGCCTGATCGAAAAGGCGCGTTCCGAATTCGATATTGCGATTCACGCCAAAAACACCCAAAGCGCCCGATACTGCATCAAGGAATTGGAGGAGCTCGGCGCGGACACCGCCAAGGAAACCAAGCGGCTGGAGCGGCTGGAGCGAGAAATCAGCAAGCGGGCCAAGGACGCTGCCAAGGAAAAACTGCGCCAGCAGCTCATCGAAGAAACCCGGACCCAATTCAATAAGCTCTTGAGGAAAAAAGATCTGGAAGGCTGCAAACGCCGGCTCACCGAATTGCGCGAGCTCCACGTAGACGTGAAGGAGGAAACCCGCAAACTCGGCGTCTTGGAAGAGCGCCGCAAAAAGGATCGCGCGCGCCGCGAGCTCTGGATTCAGGATTCGCGGGACCAGTTCCAAAAGGCTTTGGAAGGCCGGCAAATCGACCGCTGTCAATATTTGATTCAAGAGCTGGAAACCTTGCTGAAGGTAGATGTTTCCGAGGAAAAGGCGGCCCTGGAGGCATTGAAGCAACAGCTCAAGCAGGCATCCGGCCAGGAAAAGCAGATCCGGCAATTGCGCGCGGACTTCGAAACGGCCATGGCCTCTGGCTCGATCCGCCAATGCGAGGAATTGCTCAAAAAGCTCAAGGCGCATCACGTGGATGTGTCCGAGGAGAAGGCGCGCCTGCGCGAGATGCACCGGCGCCTCTCCGATCAGGAGGCCGAGGCCCTCAAACGCAATATGATCCGGCACACCCGAGCGAAGTTCTCAGAAGCGATCGAAAAGCGCCATATCGAGGGCGGCCGCTATTACCTCAACGAGCTGCGGCAATTGGTGAAAAACGTCGCCAAGGAGAAGCGAGCCCTGGCCGAACTGGAAAAAGATATGCGCCAGCAGGAGGCCGCACGGCTCCAGGAAAAGATGGAGGAGCATCTTCGCGAGTCGTTGCGCGCCGCGGCGGCAGCGGAGAATTTGGACAGTTGCGGTTATTACCTCTCCGAGCTCAAGCAGTTGGGCGTGGACATCGAAACCGAATCCAAGCTCGTGGCGGAGCTCGAAAAGAAACAGCGGGCCGAGGAAGCCCTCCACGGTCAAATGGTGGAGCAGGCCAGGGCCGAATTTCAAAAGGGTTTGAGCCTGGGCGACCCCGGCAAATGCGAACACTTCCTGCGCATGTTGCGCGAGTTGGGCGCGGATGTCAGCGCGGAAAGCAAGGCTCTCGCCCAATTGGAAAATGAGATACTGACCCAAAAATCCCTATCCAGCTCCGAGCAAGCCGAGGAAAAGCTGAAGCAACGCATCGTGGAGCACTACCGCTTTGAATTCCTTGCCGCTTTTAAAACCCAGGAGATCGACGCCTGCCGCTACTACCTCGATGAGTTGCGCCAATTGGGCGCCGAGGTGGAGGCCGAAATCGAGGCCATCCACCTACTCGAGCTCAAGCTCCAACAACTGTGAACCCCCAGACCCTTTCCATAAAGGAGATTTTCATGCGCGCCACCCGCCTCCTCCCCTGCTTCCTTGTTTCGCTCGGATTGTGCGGAGCACTCGGTTCAGCCCTTGCCATGGATCCGGCTTTCGCCCCGGAGCAAACGCCGCTTGTCGTCGTCATCCATGGCGGCGCCGGCACCATTTTGAAAAAGAACATGACGCCCGAGAAAGAGCGCGCCTACGGGGAAATCATCGCGCGCGGGCTGAGCGAGGGCGTGGCCATGCTGGAAGGCGGCGCTTCCAGCACCGATGTGGTCGAGGCGATCATCGTGTTGCTGGAGGATTCGCCCCTGTTCAATGCCGGCAAGGGCTCGGTATTCAACCACGAGGGGAAGCACGAACTGGATGCTTCCATCATGGAGGGCGCTTCCCTGAAAGCGGGCGCCGTTGCCGGCGTGACGCGAATCCGCAACCCCATCAAGCTGGCCCGCCTGGTGATGAACCGCTCGGCCCATGTCTTCCTCATGGGGGAGGGCGCGGAGATTTTTGCGCGATCCCATGGCGTGGAGATGGTGGAAAATTCCTATTTTTTTACGGTTCGCCGCTGGGAAGCACTGGAGAAAGCGAAAAAAAGGGAAGCGAAAGCTGAGAAGGAAGCCCAACAGAAACAGACTCCCGACGAGAAGCACGGCACCGTTGGCGTGCTGGCGCTGGACTCGCGCGCCAATCTCGCCGCGGGCACCTCCACCGGTGGGATGACCAACAAACGGTTCGGCCGGGTGGGCGACTCGCCCGTCATCGGCGCGGGCACCTACGCCGACAATCGCTCCTGCGCGGTTTCGGCTACCGGCCATGGCGAATACTTTATCCGCGCGGCCGTGGCCCATGATATCGCCGCGCGCGTGGCCTACGCGGGCAAGACAGTCCAGGAAGCCGCCGACGCGGTGATTCAGGAGAAGCTGGTGGCCATGGGCGGCACCGGCGGCGTCATCGTGCTGGACGCCAAGGGAAATGTCGCCATGTCCTTCAATACGCCCGGTATGTACAGGGGCGCGATGAAATCGGGCGGCCAGCCCATGGTCAAAATCTATCGGGATTAACCGGCCCGGGCGATCTCGCGGCCACACACCGCTTTCAGGATCCAGTCCTCGGGCGTCGGCCACGCCGCGCTCAAGGAGAAGGGCCTCTTTTTGCGACAAATATGAGCGCATTGCACTAAGATTTTTTCTCCTGTGCTTAGCAGCATCATAACTGCCGCCAGTCCAAGCCCCGCCAATGCGGGCGACCCGGCCAAGGTGCATCTACAGATAACCCATGAAAACCCAGTAAATTAGGCATGCGGCGACAAATAATTACAGAAATATGAAAAAAATTTTTAAAAAAACTTGACATCAATCGGCTTAGATAATATATTGATTTCAGCATACAGGCCTTGGCCGCGGGTCAAGGCAAACTCAATAAGGAGGATCCAAATGCTGCAATTTCTCAATGAAGTCACCGGATCTTGGAATCCTTGGAAAGAGCTCGACCGCATTCACTGGGAACTCGACCGGCTCGTACCCGAGGCGTTCTCGATTTTTAACGGCAGCAATCGCGCCCCCGTGGCCATCTACGCCAACGACGAGGCCGCCAAGGTCCTCGTGCGCATCCCCGGCTGGAAGCCCGAATGGTTCGACCTCTCGGTAGAGGGCAACAAGCTGCTCCTGAAAGGCCAGTCGGTCTCCGGCAATGCGGACAGCGGCGACGATATGCAACTGAGCCTGAGCAGAACCATCAACCTTCCCTTCCACGTGGAGGCGGACAAGGTTCAGGCCAACTACGCCAAGGGCATTCTGGTCATCGATCTTGCCAGAAGCGAAAAAGACAAACCGCAAAAAATCAAAATTCAGGCAGCTTAAGAGGAGGAGAGCATGACGAGCAAGGCACTCTTAAAAAAATCGGACAAGGAAATGCGAAAAGCGACCCCGGTAGCCACCAGCTCTAAGCCCGTCGTGGTGCCCGAGTACCGAATTTTCACCCGGGACGACTCCTTTGAGATCACCGCGGCGATGCCGGGTGTCAGCGAGAAGAATCTCGAGGTTCAACTGGAAGATTCCTGGCTTTCGATCAAGGGTCAGAGCGAGGAAATCAACCTGGATGGTTTCAACAAGCTGTACGCTGAATTCACGACCCCGAACTACGAATGTGGATTCAAGCTTCCCAACGGAATCGACGGCGAGGGCATCTCGGCATCCCTGGTCAACGGAATGTTGAAAATCAAATTGCCCAAGGCCAAGGAGCACAGGCGCCATACCATCGCGGTGACCGCTTCCTGATTCGTACCTAAGCTACAACTCAAGGCCTTTCCGCCCGTGGCGGGAAGGCCTTTTTCTTTGGTCCCATGATCCAAGGCCGCCCCTCAACCCCCGAACCGGAGCTCGGTAACCCCGTCGTTGCGCTCGTCGGCGATGACCACGAAACAATGCGCGGCGGGATGTTTGCGCAAAAACT
>JBGTRP010000298.1:0-8077 GCA_041940685.1 Acanthopleuribacteraceae bacterium | reverse complement strand
TCTGGTCCCTTCCCGAGCATCCTTGCCCGCGCCAAAATCCATCAAGATGATGCGGTTGTCGGGGCCCAACATGATGTTGGAGGCCTTGATGTCACAGTGAACCAAACCGGCAGCGTGAACGCTTGCCAAGGCTTGCGCCAAGCCGATCGCGTAATCCAGAGTGGACTCGAGAGCGAGCGGGGCCTCATCTCGAAGCTTCTCTCCCAGGGTGACGCCCTCGATCAAATCACACCACAACCCAACCCGGCCCTGGTGCGCGCCAGCACCGTGGATTGCCAACACATTGGGATGCCGCACCCTCGCCAGCCGCCGGGCTTCCTCGATGTAACTGGAACTCGGTAACGGGATTTTTCGAGTATGAGGTAGTTTCAAGGCAACGTCCCGCTCCAGTACCGGGTCGTAGGCGCGGTAGACTTCGCCGAACCCGCCCTTGGCAATCGGCTTGATGACCTGGAGATGACCCCATGTGAAAAGCCGTTCCGGTTCTTTCCCAGGGACCGCGGCTGCCGAATTGCCTTGCGGCTTCCGGGCATCCACGCCGGGCTGGTATGCGCGTCCAATCGCCGCGATCTTGCGCAGATTGCGGAGCAAGGGGTCGGTTTCCGCTTCTTCCATCCACTTGATTTCCGCACCGTCGGCAACATCTCTTGCAATTTTTAGATGGTCTTCTTTCATGCCATCTCCTCGGCCAGGCGGACCAGGGCTCGAGTGACCATCATGCGGGCTGCGTTCGCGGTGGGGCTATGCGTGGCCGCCGCGATTTCCGCAAAGGAATATCCGAACTCAATGCGCAAGATGACGGCCTCCCTTTGAATCTCTGTTAAACTCATGAGCGCCTTCTCGTAATCGGCCACCACTTCCTTTCCGATGGTTCGCTCTACCGGGGAAGGCTGGCCCCAAGCCAAGTTTTCCCCCAACTCTTCCCGAATGGGTTGGCGGTGAGCCTTGCGGATCTCGTCGCGGATCGCGTTCAGCAAAATGCGGCGCAGGTACGCGATAAATGCGCCCTCGCGTTCGACCTTGAAATCTTGGATATTGCGCAGTGCGCGTATCAGGGTTACCTGAACCAGGTCGTTGGTTTCCAACATCTGGCGCGCGTAATTGGGCAACCGGCCATGAGCCCAACGGGTGAGAATGGGCAAATAGGCCGTACAAAGGGCCTCAACGGCCCCCTGGTCTCCCTGGCGAATCTGGGAGAGCAACATGGCCGTGGACAGAAGTTTGTTTTCCATAATACCGGGCAACCTTTCCCCCTCCCGGATCATTTTTCAATTCGTTTTAAGGCAGCGCTTCACTTTTTTACTTCTCATGCGGGGATCAGCAACTAGGAAAATAAATAAACCCCTTACCTCCTCATAAGTGTGTTTCGGTCGGAAAAAATCTCGTATAAAAATAATAAAGCCAGCACTTGAACAAAATATATGTCCCTTTTCCCAAGCCTCCGCCCATGCGTCGCGGTTTCCGGTTGGCGCGCCGAGCGGTACGAATTTTCCCGGTTTCGCGGCTCAAGCCCCGTCACTTGTTTCTGGTCTAGGGAAGGAATGGTTCGCGTGGCTCCGTTCCCTGATGGTCAGGGTTCGAAGCCTTGTTCGGGATCGCTCTCTAATGATCTAAACGATTGCTGAATGCGAAAGCGCACGAAAGTTTTTTAATGTTTCTCGGTTACCTTTAAGGTTTTCCTCGTTTTACTCATAGAGACGGAAGCAGGGGAGACGAGGAGCAAAAGTGCCCAACGCCGCGGAAAACCAAAAAGCCATTTTGTTCGAGCGTATTTACGAGGATCATTTTGAGGCGATCTACCGTTATGTGTTTCACCGCGTGGGCAACCGCACCGAGGCCGAGGATCTGACCGCCCAGTGTTTCTTTAAGGCGCTCAACAATTGGTGGCGTTTCCGTTGGAGTGGGGCATCGATATCCTCCTGGCTCTTTCGCATCGCCACCAACGAGATCAACAACTATTTTCGCCAAATAAGGAAAAACTTCGTATTGGAAAATGCGGCATCATCTGGATTTTCCAGCCCCCATGCCGGAGCTCAAACGGAGGAGGGCCTCGACCAGGTTTTCCTAGAGTTGAAGCGGGCTCTGGCCAGCTTGAAACCCGAGGAACAGACCTTGCTCGCATTGCGCTATTTCGAGAAAAAAACCTTTGTCGAAATCGGCCAAATCCTACGCAAACGTCCCGTGACACTGAGAATGCGCGCCCATCGGTCGCTGAAAAAATTGCAGCGTGCATTGGAGAACCAAGGAGTCGACCATGAAACCTATCGAAACGCTATTGCGGAACTTGGCTGAGACCGAGATCCAGGCGGACCCGGCGTTTAAAACCCAACTGCGGCGGGACCTGATTCTCGCGGCCAGCGGCCGGGGCGCACGGAGCCGGGGACAGGGGGCGTTGACCTTCGCCTTGTTGGGAACGCTGTTCCTGATAGGGGCTTTCGTGGCGCGTCCTGATTTGGCAGGGCGGGTCCATGGCTGGCTGATGCCGGAAGAATCGCGGCAGGCCGCCTATTTCGACGAGCCCATTTCTCGTCGTCCTGTCGAGGCTCCGGCAGTGGAGCCCGGGCGCCCAAAACCGCACTTGCCGGAAGCCGTACCCAAGGTGCGGAAGGTCGTTTCCGAAACCTTTTACGTGTTGCGCCATGTGGAGTTGGCCAATGGGGAACGCGCGGTATTGCTCTCCGAGGTCAGCGACCCTCCAGCGGTTCGCTACCGGATGTATTGAACAAAGTATAAGCGGCCAGCCACAAGCCGTAAGAGCTTCAACGGCTGGGCCCCTAAGGGTGAGCTTGTGTGACAGAAAAAGAGAAAGGGTTGGTATCCAAACCCAAAAAAGGAGGTTCCTATGAAGTTCTTATGGTTGTTCTTAATTTCCACCATTTTATTGGCCGGGGAGAAGCAGGGCTTTCTCGGCGCGGCCCTGGCAACGAACCCGGATGGCGCAACGCCCGGGAAAGGGTTGCTTGTCTACCATATCTATCCCGATTCGGGCGCCGCGAAGGCGGGTATTCGCGAGAATGATTGGGTGGTTTCCCTCGATGGCGAGCCGGTGACGGGAATGGCCGTGGCCGATCGTGTTTTGGCGCGTTTTACCGCCCATGAAAACATCGAGGTCGGGCTTCTCCGCGGAAAACAAAAAATCAAGGTGAATGTGGAACTGGGTGAGCGGCCGGAGGCTTCACAAGCCATTGCTCCCTTCGTGGGGGAACGGATCTCCAGGATGCTCAAGCTGGGCCGTTACTGGCTGGGTTTCAAAGGGCATGACCTGGGTTCTCAACTCGCTCAAACCCTCGATGTGGCGGGTGGCGTGCTGGTGGATACCGTTTTCGACGAAGGTCCCGCCAATGATGCCGGAATCCGTTCCGGCGATGTGGTTGTGGCGGTGGAGGGCGCGCCGGTGAAGAGCCTTGAAGAAATCGGCAAAATGTTGGCGCCCTTTGAGGAAGGCGGTGCGGTGTTGCTGACGGTAAGCCGGGCAGGGCTCGAAATGGATTTGGAACTGCCGCTGGTTGCCTTGGGCGACGTGCCCGATATCTACAAGCATGATATTCTGCGTTATCTGGACCTTCCGGAGTTTGGCCAGAATATCCGCATCGAAATCAAAGATGTTCGGCGGGTAAAGAAACCCTGAACACGCGGGTGAATTAACTTTGAGCTGTTTTTAGCTCTCCGCATCTTTTTTAATCCGGGACGGCAATCCTTCAACATCGGACGAAAAGATGATCCATCGGCCGATCGGATGAAGCATCCGTATCCCGCTCTTCAGCCGAGGCGCTTTCGCGGACGGCCGGGCGAGGGTTGCGTCCCTAGGCAGGCGGGCCTCCATGTTCGGTGGAGCCCGCCTTTAGATTGGGATCCTGAGAGGGCATTGGGAAGGATTCTGAGAGCCCCAAGTCTTGCGTGGGTTTCATGTGCTGGAAAGCGAGAGATGCGTTTATTGAACTTGGATGGTGATGGATTGGGTCGTTTCGCCTCCGGGTCCGTGAACGGTGATGTGCAGATGGTAGGTGCCGCGATTCTCGAAAGTAAGGTTGATGTCCAGGGGATCGCCGAAGGAATCGATGCCGAACTGGACCGAGCATGCGATCGGCTGGCCAGCCTCCACCTCGGTGTTTTCCGACTCAATTTGGAGTATGGCGTATTCGCCGGCCAGGTAATCGAGCGTCACGGGGATGGCCTGGCCCTTGAAATAGGCCTCGCCATTCAGCGCGAATTCGAGAATTTCCGGCGCGCGGTTGGCCTCTGCCTTGGTCTCCACGGCCCACAAGGTTTGCGCACCATCGCCGCGCAAAGCGGTGAGGGCCAGGTTCTGGTCCGCCTCGATTTCATAGTAGGCGTCCTCGCGGGGGGTGAAGGCGGAGCCTCCCGTGCTTCCCAGCACATAAAGGGCCTTGGCGAAGCGCGCCAGACCTTCCGCGAGCGGCTCGCTTTGCAGCAGGTTCCCCTCGAAATCGTACTGATGAACCCACACATCCGTGGCCGCGTTCCCCAGGTTCACCACGGCGAGACCGTCAAAGCCCGCCTGCCAGTTCCCCGCGAACAAGCGCCAGCGTGTAGCCTTGGTCTCGGCGGCGCTCACTTGCGCGGGCTGCCCGCCATTCACGTATTCGTAGATGACGCTAACCTCGAGCGGTTCCACTTCCATGCCAAAGATTCCGTTGGAGAGCGTGCGGGTATCATAGGTGAAATGCGAGGCCTGGGAAACATCCGCAAACAGGTTGTTCATATCCAGGAAGGCCACGCTTTTGGGGGGAATCGGCGCCAGCAGGTTGAGCAACACCGGCAGGGGATTGCCGGTCTCGTCAAAGCCATGGAAGCGGAATGTCTGGGGCACATCCGAGGGGTTCTCAACCAGTAACTTGGTAATAAAGCCGCCATTGGCGCGGGTTAAGTGGGGAATGATTCGGTAGGGCGAACCAATATCAAAGGTTCCGGACGCGGCCCAAAGCATGGTGGGCAAACTAATCAATAACAGCGTCAGGGCTTTGCACTTCATGGTTGTTTCTCCTGAGATGGAATGGGGAGCGAAACGAGTTTGAGAAGGTTCCAGATCCTCTTTTTCGCAAGCAAGAATGATGCTGGAATTGTCGTTCAGACCTTCTCACGCAACCGTTCTACACAAATAAGCGTGAAACCGCTTGGCGCCAACGAATCGAACGCATGGGAAAGCGCATCCACGAGGTGTTGGAAAAGGCTTACGTCGATTTTTACACGCAAGTGGACTCCGTCCTGTTACCTAAAATACACGGGGGAGTACAAAAAATTGGATCAGCGGCTGAAAAGTTGGGTTTTCCTCTACATTTTCCAACCGCGTTCTTGGGAGATATAAAAAAAGCATCGGCCTTTGAACCATTTTCAATCGCGGCCGGACAAACCTATCAAGTTACCTTTTTCAGGCGGCTTGCCGGGTAGGCTTCTCTCCGGGAAGGCTGTCGAAAACCGATCGGGAAGCGGCGGGGAAACATTGATCCATCGTGACCAGTCCTCATCAGAGGAGAATACGCGCCCCGCGCATGAGGATGTCGTGGCGGCGCCCAATATCTCTTTACCCAAGGGTGGCGGCGCCATTCAGGGAATCGGCGAGAAGTTCACGGCCAATCCCGTGACGGGCGCCGGTTCCCTCAGCATACCCATCCCCACCTCACCGGGCCGCGGTGGCTTGGGGCCCGAGTTGGCGCTGGTCTACAACTCCGGTTCGGGCAACGGGCCCTTCGGCATGGGTTGGCGGCTGTCCCTGCCCAGCATCACCCGCAAGACAGACAAGGGCTTGCCACAATATGAAGACCCAACGGAATCGGATACCTTTCTCTTATCCGATGCCGAGGATTTGACGCCCATAACCCTGCCCGATGGCGGACGGTTTGAGGATCGCGATATGGCGCCAGGGTTTACGGTCTATCCCTACCGACCTCGCATCGAGGGCGGGTTCTCCCGCATTGAGCGCTGGACCCAAGACGCCACGGGCGAAACCTTTTGGCGCACCATCAGCCGCGGCAACCTCACCACCTGGTATGGCAAGACCGCGGCCAGCCGAGTGGCCGATCCCGCGGATCCCGGGCGCGTTTTCTCCTGGCTGATTTGCGAGAGTCACGATGACAAGGGCAATCGCCTGATTTACGAGTACCAGGCAGAAAACGACGAAAACCTCGATTTGGGTTTGGCCTCCGAACGCAACCGCCTCCGTTCGGCGAATCGCTATATCAAGCGGATCCGCTACGGCAATCGGGTTTCCCGCTTGATCGAGCCCGATTCTGACCAATGGCTTTTCCAGGTAGTTTTCGATTACGACGAGGGTCATTATGAAGATCTTGCGCTCCGTCCCGAGGTTGCGGCCGAGGCGCAACACCATTTCGCAATGGCTTCCCCGACGCCCGCGCGCGCCTGGGATTCCCGTCCGGACCCCTTTTCCAATTACCGGGCGGGATTTGAGCGTCGAACCTACCGCCGCTGCCGGCGGGTGCTGATGTTCCACCATTTTCCCGAACTGGGCGAGCAGCCTTGCCTGGTGCGCGCCACCGAGCTCGATTACGCGGATGCCAGCCAGTCTCTGGCAATTGAGGCGGAGTTGGCTCACCAGGGCAGCACGCGCTTCGGTTCCTTCCTGCAAAGGGTGACCCAATCCGGATTCGTGCGCCAGGATGATCGCGAGACCATCGAACAGGGCGGGGCCCGCTACGCCACCTATCTCAAGAAATCCCTGCCGCCCCTTGAGCTGGCCTACAGCAAGGTGGAGATCAGGCAGGAGATTCATGAGATGGACAGAACCAGCCTGGAGAACCTGCCGCAAGGGTTGGGCGCCGAGCATACCCGTTTGGTGGACCTGGATGGGGAAGGGCTACCGGGCGTGCTCGTCCGAAACGCGGGTGGCTGGCACTATAAATCCGGCCTTGGCCAGGGCGCATTCGGGCCGATGCAAACCTTGAAGACGCGACCCTCGTTGTCGGAAGGCGAAGGGCAATTGATGGACCTTGCCGGAGACGGTCAATTGGATGTGGTCAGCCTGAACGGACCCACGCCGGGTTTCTACGAACGCACCAATGATGGCTCCTGGTCGGCCTTCAAGCCTTTCCAGGAATTGCCCAATATCTCCTGGGGAGAAGCGCGGCAGCGTTTTCTCGATTTGAGCGGAGATGGGAGGGCGGATGCGTTGATGGATGAAAACGAGGTGTTTACCTGGTTCCCGGCGCTGGGAGAAAAGGGTTTCGGACCCGCCCGCCAGTCGCGCCAGCCATTTGACGAGGAGCGGGGTCCGCGTATCCTCGCCTCCGATGCGGATAGCGCCATTTTTCAGGCGGACATGAGTGGGGATGGATTGGCCGACCTAGTCCGCATCCGTAACGGCGAGATCTGCTACTGGCCCAACATGGGTTACGGGCGGTTCGGAGCCAAAATCACCATGGACCACGCGCCCCGTTTCGGTTCCGGGGTAGCGCCGGATGAACGTCGCGTTCATCTCGCCGACATCGACGGTTCGGGAACCAGCGATCTCATTTTCCTTGGCCCCTCCGGGGTGAGCTTGTATTTCAATCAATCCGGCAACCGTTGGAGTGGGCCCAAGCCTCTTCACGGACTTCCCCCGGTCGATGCCTTTTCCTCCCTGACCACGGCCGATCTGCTGGGAACCGGCACGACCTGCCTGGTTTGGTCCTCCTCACTGGCGGCGGAATCCGGCAAGCCTCTCAAGTACGTCGACCTGATGGGTGGGCAAAAACCCCATCTGTTAATCCGGACCGCCAACAATCTCGGTGCGGAAACGCGTATCCATTACGCACCCTCCACGCAATTTTACCTGGCTGACAAGCGCGCGGGCCGGCCCTGGATTACGCGTTTGCCCTTCCCCGTTCACCTGCTGACTCGGGTGGAAACCCTGGACCGCGTGAGCGGCAACCGCTTTGTCAGCCGCTACGCCTACCACCATGGCTATTTCGATGGGGTGGAGCGCGAGTTTCGCGGTTTCGGCATGGTGGAGCGTTGGGATACCGAGGAGCTCAGCGCCTTGGCCGCCGATCAGAACTTGGCGACCGCCACCAATTTCCATGCCGCCTCCCACACGCCCCCCGTGCTGACCCGTACCTGGTTT
>JBGTRP010000297.1:0-8086 GCA_041940685.1 Acanthopleuribacteraceae bacterium | reverse complement strand
TTATTCGCCAGTTTGCAGGGGCAAATAGGCATTCCATTGGCGGAAAACTTCCTGGCCATCGGCGCTCTCGCCCAAGATCCAAATTTCTTCGCAATTAATACAAGCGGCGAGGCTGGACTCAAGAGCATCGCGTCGAACAAATGTACCATTCTCCAGAAAGATATCGACAAAAATAGATGGGTTGTCTCCCGTTTCGCCCCTTGCCTTAAAGGTCACGGCGTAACCCTTTTCAGTCTTTAGGGAATCCAGCATAGCGATCCTATACCGAGGAGAAAGCCTCGGAAAATCTTCAACCGACTGTAAAAGAATTTGAACGATCTCCCCATCTTCACCATGTTTTGTGGGCAGGCGATGCACGCTGACCTCATATTCATTTTCAACACCGAAGATCGTTTTGAAAAACCAACCGCCATGGGCGTTGATGCGAAAATTTTGGCTATTATTCTCTCTATTGTTTGCAATCGTTTCCTTTTGTTGGAAATAAGCTGCTTTTCGTTTCCATTGTTTTCCCTGATAGACAACCTCCCACACCAAATATTCGGCGGGAGATAATCCGCTTTTTAACAGTAGAAAGCTGTTCGGTCCTTTTGCCAAACCATATAAACTCGGGCTTGATGAAAGGGAGAGGGACAGAGGCGAAATGGCGTCCGCCCTGGGTGTGAGGTCCGAATCGAAGGATAAAATGTTTCTACCATTGGAAACTACAAGAAGCTCACCCTCGCTTTCACCCATAAGAAAAGGGTGTTGTAAATCTTTTGGACCTTGGCCTGGTTTCTGATACCTCCTTAACAATTTACCACTCAGGTCTATGAGAGCTATACCCGCGTCACGCCTTCCTACGACTACATATTTATCATTAAATTCATAAAATTGAATATTTTCGTAAAACCCTAGGTCATCATAAACTAGGTTGAAGTCTCCCATACTCCACATATAAATCATTAGAACGAAGACCATGCTCGCCTCCTTTCAACTCCCGAGAATGGGAATGGCAATTGGATTGCCATTCCCATCCAAGTTGTCATGGGTCGGATAAGTTTTCACGCTTGAGGGCAACAGCCAACCATGCAAGCGTCATATAGCGCGACATCGTTTGGATATTGGGACGCACAATGGGAGTGGCATGCATTATTACAACCCGCTGCAGCAAATATAGCCGTAGGCGTGACGGAACAAACCAAAATCACTGCGACAATAGCGGAACGCACAAATCTCTTCATCATTTCAATCTCCTTAATATTGTAATTAGTGGGCTTAATTAAAATATCCTACTTTATATAATTTGTCAATATTTATATTTTTTATTAATATATTGTTTTCAATATAATATTTTCAAAATATGATAAAACCAAACAATGACAGCTACTTATAAGATTTTTCTCCTTTTCAAGGAACTGGAATTGCCAGAAACCAATCGTACGGATCCATGAGTCCCTTGGCGACCTAAACCTCGGGTGAGGATTCTGACTCAAGAGATTCAATTGGAGCAAAAACCAGCCTCTTACGCCTGGCGTCAAAGTCGTTTAACGGTGGAGTTTGATCTGGGAAAAATCGGGAAAATAGCGTCCCAAATGAAGCCGGGCCGCGCGCAATTTCCATCGGTTCGCGGCCTCCCAATAGGCTTGCATCCCCTTCGCCGACACGAGCCCCTGGGTGAGTGGTAACGAGGGTTCCCGCGCGGCCAACAGCGATTCGAGCTGGCAGCCGGGCAAACCCACCCGAGGGAGGTAACCCAGAAGCTGTTCGGCATGCAAGGGCGTCCCAGGGGGCAAGTGGAATTCGCGCGCGACCTGTCCGCAATCCAAAAGCCCCGCACCGACCAGCAGCACATCCCCCACACGCTTCATTCGCTCCACCGCGGCTTCCTGGTCGAAACAGGGCGGAAAGGAATCGTCCACCACGACAGTTCCTGGTTGCAAGCGTTGCACGTCCAAAATATTCGCCTTGCTGGCCGCGCCCAGGATGACCTCGGCATGGTAAACCGCATCCGGGGCTCGGTCCGACCCCGTCGCAAGCGCGACCCTGCCGCGATAGCCCCACTCCTCGCGAAGCTTGGATTGGATGCGGCGCAAATGGGATTCCTTTTCTCGCAGATCGCATAAGATCATCGCCTTGGGAGGACGATTGGTGAGCAGTAGCAGCCGCAAGGCCGCCACGCCAATGGAACCCAACCCAAGGATGGCGAGGCGGACGCGTTCGCACCGCAAACCCGCCGCCTGAAGCGCATGCTGAAGATTGCGCACCACCGAAACCGCGGTCAAGCCATGACCGGTGGTCAAACGAATCGAATGCTCTCCGGCCAGGAGCTCAAGAACGCGGAAGCCGTAGCCGGTCAGGGAGGGAAGCATGCCGGCAAGGGAAATGCAAGTTGCCCCCAAGGAAGCGGCATTTTGGGTCGCGGCCGCAATTTCTTTCGCCAAGTTCCCTGGCGGACGATCCCGTAGCTCATCTGCGAACCAAGGCAAAAAGATCGTGCCGGAGCGGCCCAAACCACAGGTCAGGGTCTCCAAATGGCGCGGCCGCCCATCCGGAAAGGCGAGCTCACGAACCTTTTTCGGGTCCAGCGATAGGCCAAAATCCTCGAGGGCCCGGCGCAAGCTCGCCCTCGCGGGAAGGTAGGCCACGAGCGCGGCGTCGAGGGATTGGGCGCTCGTGTTCGATCCGGTTGCGCGCGGGCGTTTGGTTTCAGAAATCCGTTCGACCTCGTTGCGAAAGCCAATCGCGATTTCCTTCAAACATGACGCATCCAGGGCGCGGGCGTTCCCGGTAAAGGTCATATGCATTCGCCCGGCCAGCACACGGCAGGTAAGCATCAAATCGGTGCCCAGCCGCGGCGGCTGCATTTCGGTCCGCGAGCGCGTCCAGTCAATGTGAAGATAGCGGCTCGTGAGGGGCTGAAGCGTTTCAAAATCCATGAAGCTGAACAAAAACTGCATGGGCGTGGCCCTGAGAAACGAAGCCTTCTCGCCGACAAGGCGGGCAATTTGGCGCGGCGCGAGTTGGTGGGATCGGGCCTCGGCGATCCGCGCCGCGATTGTCCATACATCCTCCTGATCCCATGGCCCATCGCCCGGCGCGATGCGGATGGGCAGAATGGTGGCAAAGCAACCGAAAATACGCATCAGGTCCGGCAAGGGCAAATCCCGCCCCGCGACCGAGGTCCCCAGGACCAGGTCGGTTTGCCCGGTCAGGCACGCGAGTTGCCGGTAAAAAATGGCCAGCAGGATATCGTGGACGCCGTGCCCGCTTCGCGCGGCCTTTCGTTTGAGGACGGCGATCCGGTCCGGCTGCAGTTCCATCGCTTCGGTGAACCAACTCTCGCCCATGAAATCGTTCTCGGCGGGAGCTTTCCAATCGACTGGCGCTCGATAGGGTTTATGGAACATCCGGCGCCAATACCGCCGGGTATCGCGAGGGATCACCCGCTCGCGCTCCAGGGACAAAACCACGTAATCCCGAAAGGAGGAACGCGGGGCGGGCAATTCGACCGGGCGCTTTTCCAGCATCGCGTCATAGGCAGACAGCAGCTCCGCGCCGAATAGCCAACCGCTGTAGCCATCCCCGACAAAGTGATCGGCCACAATTTGCCAAATATGGCGGTCGGCCGCGATTCGGAGCAGCCGAATCTTGACCAGAGGCCAAACTCTAAGGTCAAAGACCGTCTCGTTTTCCCGCTGAAGGCATGGGATCGTGGATTCAAATCCAACCCGTCTGTCGAATTCCAACACCTGGATGGAAAAGGGGCGGTCGGGAACCGTTTCTACCTGAAGATAGGGTTTTCCCTTGGATGGGCACAGGGTTCTCAACATGGGGTGGCGCCGGATCAGATATGCAATCGCCCGCTCGAAAATCCAGGGATCCAGGCGACCTTCCACATAGAAACAGGCGCTCCAGGTGCTGCCGAGCGGAGGAGAAAAGGACCTCATGAGTAAAAACCCGGTTTGCGCGGGGCTCAGGGGAAAGGCGCCGCCCGCTTCGTCCTCCTGTACGGCCATGGAGCATTTCGGGGCGGGATCAACACGGTAGATCACGCGCGCCTGATCCATCAAAATGGGGTTTCTATAGAGCTCATTGCCATTGGATACGGTCCAGCCCTTGGCCTCCAGGTCGCTGAGCACGGCCAACATTTTGAGCGAATCGCCGCCAAGGGAAAAGAAATCGTCCTCGCGAAGCACCCGATCCCCGCCGAGAATCTCCCGCCAAATTGCCGCCAGGTCCCGTTCCGCCACGGAAAGCGGCGGAGTCATGCCGCCAGAAGCTTCCGGGATTGGGGTTCGCCCCTTCTCGACAAGCTTGGCAAGGGCGTCGCGATCCACCTTCCCGTTTGGCCGTAGCGGTAATTCGGGGACCATTTCAAAATGATGCGGAACCATGTAGTGAGGCAGGCGCTCACCCAAATGGCGGCGAAGATCTGCCTGGCTCGCCTCCCCTTTGCCTAGCTCCAAAAAGGCGATCAAAGCCTGATGATTTGCCCCCCGCCCCGATTCCGGCCGAACGGCCACCGCGGCCTGAACCATGCCCGGGTACGCGAGCAGGGCATGCTCGATCTCTTCCAACTCGATGCGATAGCCGCGTATCTTGACTTGACGGTCACAACGCCCCACAAAGATGAGCGTGCCATCCTCGTTTTGCCTCACCAGGTCTCCGCTCTTGAAAACGGGTCGCTTGTCCCGATCCAAACCAAATTTTTGGCGGGCATTCGGGTGAGGGTTCAGATAGCCCGGAGAGAGGCAACTTCCACCGATCCAAAGCTCACCCGATTGGCCGGCTTTCACCCTCCTTCCCGCCCGGTTTACCACCTGAAGCCTTCGGCCCGGCAAGGCGTAACCAATGGGGATTTCGGTAACCGAATCATCTGGGCAGCCTGGCAGGGCATAGTAGGTGGCGTTGATCGTCGCTTCCGCGGGACCGTATAGATTGACGACACGCGCCTTTCCCCCCATCAGATCGAACCAGCGGCGCACCGGGGCGGCGGCTAGGCTTTCTCCACCCAATTGAAGCAAGCGAAGATGCGGCAGTTGGGGTCTCTTGCCTCGGGCCGCGAGCGATTTCATATGACAAAGCAACTGTAACCAAAGGCTGGGCACCGAGCTCCAAACCGTGATTGTCTCCGACCGCAACCACCGGAGCAGGGCGCCGCTATCCCTGAGCCGCTCCCGCCCTGGCGGGTGTACGCTCGCGCCGGCCATGAGGGGCGCAAGGCATTGCCGCAGCGATGCATCAAAGCCCAGCGAAGTCGCTTGAAGGACTCGGTCCCCGGGAGAATAGCCAAAGGTTTGAACCGCCCACCGCAAATAATCATCCAGGCTCCGATAGCGAATGGGAACCGCGTTGGGCTCCCCCGTGGTTCCCGAGGTGAAAATGATAAAGGCAATGTCTTCTTCCGCGACGGGAACCGGTGGAGGAACCCTTCGCCTCTCCCAGGCCAGGTCCACGGGAAGGCGGGGATAGTCCGGGCTTACATTTTCCGGCAGCGAATAACCCATGGGAAATGCCAAAAGCTTGGCCGATGCCATGCGCATTTGGAGGTTGATCCGCCTCACGGGATGCCTCGGGTCCAGCGGCAGCCAAGTAGCGCCGAGGCGCAACACGGCCAGCAGCAGGACAATTGCCTCGGCGCTGGTTTCACCGAGGAAACCAACCGCGTCATTCCGACGAACGCCCTGTTGCGCGAGGGCTTTCATCCAGTATGCCGTCTTCGCCCTCAAGCTGCTGAAGGACATATGGTTTCGGCCATCCACGATGGCGATACGCCGCGAATGAAATCTCCACCGCGTTTGGATGTCGCCCAAAAAGGAACAGACATGGGAGGCGCGAACCGCGGGCGGCAGGGCGTTTGATTCAGGGTTGGCCGCCTTCAATTCCGTTAGCTCATCCCAAAAAAAATTCGCTAGACCTGCGATCGTCCGGTGTTTGAAAAGCGCGGCCGGGTAGTTCCAGGTGAAATGGAGCCGCCCGTTGAATTCGTAACAAAGCAAAGTAAGAACGGTAGATGGGGTTGCCGTGCGGGCGATTCCTTCTTTGATTTCAAAGGGCGCTCCATCGGGCAATGAAGCGGGGAAGCGGGCAAAGCTGAAGCTGGCGATTCGGACGCCCCTTCCATGGGTCGAGGACCGCATCAAGCGTGTCAACTCAATGGACGAGATGCGCGTTTGCGCATGAATTTCCCGCCATGCGTCCCGTACCCGGATTGCCGTTTCCAGGGGAGGCTCATTGGGGCTCAACGCCAACTTCATGGGAAATACCTCGGCAAAAGAGCCGATCATTCGCGCCATATCGGCAAAGTGCTCATCGCGCCGGGCTTCCGCCACGCCGATCACCCACTCCTCCCGACTCGACCACCGCGCCAGGCAGCGGAAGTACATCGCCAGCAAAAGGTGAAAAAGCGATACCCCCGCCTTGCGGGCCAATTGACCCAGTTCCCGCGACATGGACTGACCGCAAGCTTGCCGATGCGCCCGTTGTCTGGGGCCCTTATCGGGTTCCGGTTCGCGGTCAAAAAGTGGCTCATAGCGGGCGGGAAATGAGCGCAGGTATTTTTTCCACCAGGAAAGATTGTCCCCGTGTTCCGCGGCGGCGGTTTTGCTCTCCCGAAAGCGGAGGTACTCGCGAAAGCTTTGCCCCGCCGCCCGCCCGGGTTTCCAATCGCATCCAAGCTCGCGTCCGTATCGCCGCCACAACTCCTGAACCAGCAGGTTAAGGCTCCATCCATCCGCCACGATATGATGAGCGCAAACCAATAAATGCCAGGCGCCCGCCTTGGGATTCAGGGCTACCGCGATTCGCAGGACCTGACCCCGCTCGAGGCTCATGGGTTGATTCACGATTCTATCTTCGAGACCCTCTATGCTATCGGCAGTCCCAAAATGCTTCACGCGCGGCGTAGAAGCCCGCCCAATAGGCAAGATTTGCTGCATGGGCGCTCGGCAGCCCGGCGGCATGTCGAATTGGGCGCGCAGCATCCCGTGGCGAGCGACCAAGCCATCGACCGCGGCCTGAAGTTTCCCCATATCCAGGGGGCCTACCAGGGTTTGCCTCAGGAAGGAATACGCCACCTCCCGAGGACGTAGGCGATCACTGGCGAAGAAGGCCGCCTGCACGTGAGAAAGCCCAAAAAGGACGCCCTCCTCCGCACTCGGGGCCGCCGTCTTTTTCCCTTGGGCCACGGAAGGCGAAACGTCGAGGCTCTCCAGGTGTGCGGCCAGCTTGGAAATGGTGTTGTGCTCAAAAAAGAGGGTCGCCGGCAATCGCTGGAATCCTTTGGCCTCCAAAACCGAGACTAGGTCGAGCGCGTCCATGGAATCCAGGCCCAGCCGCTCAAAAGATTCATGGTGGGAAAGCTCACTCGAGTCGATGTTGAGATGGTCGGCGAGCAGGCCCGCCAACAGACCTATCAGCGATCCATTGGATTGTCGCTTTCCGGGTTGTAATCGGGAAGTTGAAGATGACGCTTGAATGGGAGGCCCCGCGACAGCGGGAAACTCCGATCTCTCGCGCCAGGTCTCGGCGAGCTCCGGATGAACCGCCAGGATTTGAGGCATTCCGGACCCAATGGCGAGTTGTAAGAGTCCGTAACCCGTTTCCGGCTCAATCGCCCGCAAGCCTTTGCGCTCCAGATGATCGAGAACCGCCTTTTCCGCGCCGCGCCCGGCCCCCGCCCAGATGGACCAATTAATACTGATAAAACGAGTGCGGGCAGTGTTTGGAATGCTCGCGAAGGCGTCCATTCCGGCGTTTGCCGCGACATAGTCGGCCAGACCTCTCCCCCATCCGGGAATCACCGCGCTCATCGAGGAGAAACCAACAAAGAAAGGGGGATGAAGACCATGCCGCGCCAACCCATCGAGTAAAAGCCGCACGCCCCTCAGCTTGGGACCGATCGTGTGGGTGAATGCTTCCCTCGACTTCGAGGATAGGCGACCGGGATAGAGGTTACCGGCCCCGTGAATCACCCCACTCAGGCCGCGATGCCTTGCCGCGATCGCCGCCATGAGCTTCTCTTGCTCTTCTAATACCAGTTCCCAAACCATCAGCAATTTCTATTACAAAACTAACATCACCCCAAGTATATGGATTATCACCCCAA
>JBGTRP010000296.1:0-8086 GCA_041940685.1 Acanthopleuribacteraceae bacterium | reverse complement strand
GTCGGGGACGAGAAGCAGCTGCCGCCGACCAACTTCTTCGGCGGCGGCGAAAGCGAGGCCGACCTCTGGGACGAGACGGGCGGCGAGGATGACGGCGCCCCGGCGCTCGACCTCGACGCCGACAGCTTCCTCGGCCAGGCGGCGCGCAGCCTGCCGTCCACCATGCTGGGCTGGCATTATCGCAGTCGTAATGAGCTGTTGATTAGCTTCTCAAACTGGGCCTTCTACCAGGGTCGCTTGTTGACGATTCCAGAAGAAGAACTGACGGTTTTCGATCGCCCCGCACTGCTGGCCCAGCAAGCGGAAGATGCCCAGAACCATGTTGATGAAGTCCTGGATCGTCCCGGTGTCGGGCACGGGGAAGAGGTACTCGGCCTCGATCGTCGCCGAGGTCGGGTTGCTCAAGGTCTGTGAGACCCGGACCCGGGCCACCTGGTCGCGGATGTCGGCGTCGACGGCCGCCGACTCGACCTGGAACGAGCCTGCGACCGGGACCCCCGGCCGACGGTCGACGAGCAGCCCCTGTCCCGAGGCAAGCGGGGCAAATAACAGCGCGCAGGCGATCCCCAACCCCAGGCGGCGCAGGCCGCTAATCCGATGGAGCCAAGAGGCAAACACCGTGGCAAAAATTTGCAACAGGGTGAGATCTCCGGATTGACGCCACTCCATGCCGTAGCGGGCTTTCAGAATTTCAAGGCCGGCGGCGGAGAGGGGCAGTGAAACGCGACGACCCACGACATTGGCGGCATCCATGGCATCCGCGGAAACGCCATAAAAGTGAATCGCCTCCAGATCCTGTTTCAGGTAGGCGTCCCAGAATCGCTGCAAGCGCGCATATCTTTTGCTCTTTATTCGCGCCCTTTCTTGGCGGAAATACGCCTCGAACTGGGGTGGGGACGGCGCCGCATGCTCCTCATCGACATTGATACCCGCGTAAATTTCCGATAGACGCCGCAGGAACAAAGCGCCCACGAAAGCATCGCCGAGCAGGTGGTGGTAGGCCAGAACGAGCGCGTGAGTTCGAGGAGCGATTTTGAACAGGGCCAGGCGGAAAAGCCGGCGCTTCAGGTCGAAAGGTTCCCGGCAAAATGTCCCAGCCCAGTCCCGCACGCCCTCAGGGCCGCCTTCCTTCCAAGGCAATGCCCTGGCTTGTGCGAATCCCTCGGGATCCTTGACCCAGGCGAGCGCCCGTCGTGGATAGGACCATAGACGTTGGGCTTTGGTGGCGCCGGCAGGCGGCAGGAAGGAGAGATCCGTATAGGGGAGGTCCACATCCATCCGATCCCGCACTTTGCGGTAAGGAACGCCCTCGCTGGCCAGGAAAACCGTGCGCAAGGCGTCATTGGTTCGCACCAGAATCCGCAAGGCCGCGCGCAAGCGGTCCACGATCAGCGGACCCTTGATCCATGCGATGCCGCCCATATTGAACAATGGCGAGCCGGCATAAAGTTTTTGTCCCACCCAAAAAAGGAGTTGGTTCATGGTGAGGTTGGTGCGCTCGGCCAGCACGCCAATGTTCTCCTGCTTCGTCTTGGCGCGATCAGGGCCGGCAAGGGCTTGGGGCAGACGCGGCGGCAGCAGGGCCAAAGGGCGGTCCGCATCCTCGGCAACGCCTTCCAGCAGGAGCCGCCAGTCTTCAATGATGCGGTTGATCCTAAGGGTTTCGAACAGGTCGGTGGCGTATTCGAAGGTCCCGTTCAGGCAACCATCCTTGCGCTCCATGATCAACAACAAATCGGTCTGTGCGCCGCCCCGTTCTACGCCCATGGCTGACATGGCCGGCCCGCCCGAAAACCCCGCGGCCGTCCTTGCCGGCGCGTGGTGGAGCGCGAAGGAGACGCGAGCAAGGGATTTCGGATCCGGTACGCCGCGCTCTTTCAGGGCGGTCAGCAGCAGGTCGAACGGCATTTCTTCATGGGCGAAGGCCCCCATTACCTGGTCGTGAACCTGCCGCAGCAATTGGCGAAAACTTGGATTCCCGGCCGGGAACACACGAATCAGCAGGATGTTTACGAAAAACCCGATCAATTGCTCCGTTTCTTCCTGCCGCCGGCCCGAAATCGGCGTACCGATCATCACCTGCTCCGGATTGCCATAGCGATGCAACAAGGCGGCAAAGGCGGTCAACAGCAGGGTAAAGAGCGTACACTGCTCCGCCTTGGCCAGCTGTTCCAGGGCCTGGCTCAGAGGGGCGCTCAGGCGGAAGGGGCGGCGCGCCCCGCGGAAAGTGGGGGTTGGCGGCCGAGCGTGATCTTGTGGAAGGTAGGGCGCGGCCGGCAGGCTGGCGCCCTCCGTCAGGATGGGCAACCAATAGGACATGAGTTCGCGAAGGTAAGCTCCTTGAAGGCGTTGCGCTTGCCAGCAGGCATAATCCGCATACTGAATGGGCAAGGGTCGCAGGGGAGATGGCTGCCCGCGGGAGATGGCTTGGTACAGCGTTTCGATTTCAGCGTAAAAAATGTTGATGGACCCTTCATCGCTGACGATGTGGTGCATGCAGAATGGGAGCAGGTGCCGACAGGGATTTTGGCGCAGAAGTTGGACGCGAAGCAGGCGGCCATTTTCCAAGTCGAATGGCGGTCCGGACTGTTCCCTGGCCAGCCGATGAAGGAAAGACTCTCGCGGCTCGGGAGCGAGGCCGCCGAGATCCACGACCGGCAGCCGGAAGGAAAGGATGGGACCAACGCGCTGGACCGCCAACCCATCCCGCATGGCAAAGACGGTCCGCAGAATGTCATGGCGTTGAAGCATGAGGTCGAACGCCCCCTCCAGGGCGGTGACCGAAAGCGCGCCATCCAGCCTCACCGCGCCGGCCATATGGTAGGCCGTGCTATCGGGCGCGAGTTGGTGCGTCAACCACAACCGTTGCTGGGCATGGGATTGCGGCAACCATCCCGCCTTGGATACGGGCGTGATCGCGTGCAACTTGGATCCGCCTACCTCGAGCAGCCTTCGCAGGCCGGCTTCCCGCGCGCTCAATTGCTCACGAATCACAGGGCTCAGGACATCGCGGGGAGCATCGCAACGCAGCGCGCCGTTTTCGACCCATAGCCGGACGTCCAGATTGCGCAAAAAGGCCAGGAATTCCAGGCTGTTCAGCGCGTTCAGCCGTTCGCTATCGGTTTCGCCGCTTCGCGTGGTTCTCGCGGTCATCGGCCCTCCACGTGGTGGGGTTGAGGTGGCAATGGCGCCACGGGGGAAATGGGTGAAAAGCGCCTAAATCATCCGTCCCTCTTCGAGCTTGATGATGCGGTCGGCTACATCGTAATAATGGTCGTCATGGCTGATGACCGCCACGCACTTGCCCCGTTCCTTGAGCTCGGGCAGCAACTGGTAGTAAAAGAGTTTTTTGAAGCGCGGATCCTGGTCGGCGGCCCACTCGTCAAAGAGGTAGATGGGCCGGTCCTCCATGTAGGCCGTCAGCAGGGCGAGCCGCTTCCGTTGGCCCTGGGAAAGGTCGATGGTGGAAAGCACGCCATTCTCCACCTTCACCTTGTGATCGAGTTGCAGCTTTTTCAGGTATTCGCCCGCGTCGGCGTCCAGGTGGTCCATTCCCAACAAGGAGTCGAACAAAAAGAAATCGGAGAAAACAACGGAAAAATTCTGGCGATAACAATCGCGGTTGGTCTCGTCGACGGGACGGCCGTTGAAGAGGATGGTTCCCGAGGCGGGCTCGTAAAGGCCCATGAGGATTTTGGCCAAGGTCGTTTTCCCGCTCCCGTTGCCGCCGGTGATAAACACCAATTCGCCCGGACGGAGCTCCAGGTCAATCGGGCCAATGCTGAAGTTGTGGCCCCCGTTCTCGCCCGGATACTGGTGGCGGATCTCCCGCAGCTCCAAGGATTGAAAAGCGCCCCAACCCGCGGGAGTCTCGCGTTCGAGTGCGATCTCCGGCTCCAAACGGCCTCCCAGCTCTTCGATTTTCTTCAGTGCGATGCGGGCGCGGGTAAGGGTTGGCGGCATGCTGAACAGCACACCCATATGCATGGCGAGGAACATTAAAATAATGGTGTACCCGGTGAGCAGGGCGGGATCCACCCCCTTGATCGCGGGGAATACAAACAACAACAATCCCGCCAGCAGGAAACTGATAAAGATCGAAATACTGTTGCCGATACTGTAATAGGCGGTGCCCTTCAAGGAATGCCGCTTGAACGCGTCCACCGTGGGCAGCAGAAGATCCTGTAAAAAAGCCTCCTGACGCTGTTGGTGCAGCTTGAGCTCCTTGGTGCCCTCGGTGAGAGCCCGCAAATGCTTGTAGAGGGCATCCTTGCTCTCGCGCGCGTATTGCAACTGAGGCGCGCCCTTGCGGGCAAATACCTGGAACCCGGCCAGGGCCGCTCCGATAAAGCCCAACACGCCCAAAAAAGCGACCCACGATAGCCAGGCCATGTAACCCAGGCAGCCGATGACTATGGTGAACTGCATAAAAAAGCTGGGGATTTGGGAGGCCGCTCCGGTGATGGCGACCACATCCTCGGTGAGCTTGGGCAATATTTGGGGGCTTCCAATGCCTTCCAGACGCGCGAGCGGCGCATCCATCACCTGACGGCAGAGGTTCATGCGCATGTCGGCCGAAGCCTGTTGTGCCAGGCGCGCCAATAATAATTCGGAGGCCACGCGCGTAACCGGGAGCAATACGCACAGCACGAAAAAGCCGGTCATCACGGTGGTGCCAATACTTTGAGTATCGGCCAACCCTTTTTGAATCAAGGCGATGAGCCCCATGCTGGCCAAGCCGTACACCACGCTGGCGAACAGCGCCAGCCAAACGGCGCCACTGGAGTATTTCATAATGAGCTTAAAAAGTTTCATGGATCAACATTCCCGTGGGATTCGCCTGAAGGCGTCCGAGCCTCGGGGCTCTGCCGGCGGCGAACGTGTTTAAAGGTTTTGGTTTAGATCTTGATTGGGTTGGGCCGGGCCACGCTGCTCCCGGACTGCCGTTTCCGCTTACCAGAAACGGCGTTGCTTTTGGGGAGCGGGTTCGATATCGAGCAGTTCGCGGTCCGCTTCGGCATCGCCTCCCTCGGGGGAAGCTCCCTGGCGGGCCCAAAGTACGGTTTCAATCTGTTTGGCCAACAGGGTTACGGTTGGAGCATCGAAGAAATGCGGGACCATCAACTCCACGTCGAACAAGGCCTTGACGCGCGTGACCACGCGCATGGCCAGCAGGGAATGGCCACCCAATTCGAAGAAATTGTCGTCGACGCCGATTTGCGGCAATCCCAATACCTCGGCGAATACTTCCACCAGCTTCTCCTCCACCCAATTGGCGGGGTCCCGGATGTTTTCGCCCTGTTTGCCATACACCTGTTCCGGGTTGGGGAGGGCGGCGCGGTCGATTTTACCGATGGGATTTTTGGGAAGGCTGTCCATGGTGACGAAAAAGGAGGGCAGCATCCCATCGGGCAGGTAATCGGCCATAAAGGCTTTTAGGGTTTGGGGGGGCAACTCCTCGCTTGAGACCACATAGGCGCAGAGGCTCAGGTTGCCTTCAGCATCCGGATGTTCGACCACCGCGGTTTCCCGCACGAGCGGGTGGCGGCCGATGATTTGCTCCAACTCGCCCATTTCCACGCGTTGGCCCCGAATCTTGACCTGTTGGTCCTTGCGGCCCAGAAGCTCGTAGTTCCCGTCCGGGAGCGCTCTGCCGAAATCGCCTGTCTTGTACACCAAATCCTTGGGATCCTGGCTGGAAAAGGGGTTGGGGATAAACGCCCGCTCCGTGAGGTCCGGCCGCTGGTAATAGCCCAAGGAACGGTGGGGCGTGCGGATCAGGATTTCGCCGACCACGCCCGATGGGCAGGGTCTTCCTTTCTCGTCCACCACCAGGGCCGCGGTTTCCCCGATGGGCTGGCCGATGGGAATGGTGGACTGGCCGCTATCGGAGGGCTGGACCCAGTAACAGAACTTGGTCATGGTGGTTTCGGTCTGGCCGTAGAGATTGACCAACTGGACGCTTTCGCCGAACCGGGCATTCCAACGCCGGACGTCGCCGGGAAGGATTGTCTCGCCCGATAACAAGATGAAACGGAGCGCGTCGAGGGGACGCGCTGTCAACGAATCGTCGAGCAGGGTGCGAAAGAGGGAGGGCACACAGTGGACGAGGGTCAGCCGTTGTTCGTCGATCCAATCCAAGAGCTTTTGAGGATGGAGCAAAACTTCGCGGCTATCGGGCGCATGCACCGAACCGCCGGAACACAACGGCGTCCAATAATCCCGCAAGGAGGCGTCGAAGGCCGGCGAGGCCAGGTGGCTCACCCGGCAGGAGGCGTCCAGGGCGAAGGTGGTTATTTCCCAGTCGATGAAATGACCCAAGCTCCCCAGCCGGCCTGTGACCGCTTTGGGTTCTCCGCTCGAACCTGAGGTGAAATACAGGTAACAGGGATCGTCGGGGGCGGCCGTCCGCGGTGGAGGCCCGGGGTCTTCCTCGTTCATGGGAAAATCGATGGGGGACAGCCGCTCCGGTGAATGGGCCGCCTCCCCCCATACATGGACCATCACAGGGGCGTCGGTTCCGCCAACGATGGCGTCCAATTTTGCCAGCATCTCCGCCTCCACGAAACAAAAGGCGGGCATCGCCGTTCCCAGCATGGCCTTCAACCGTTCGCCGGGAAAGCGCGCATCCAGGGGCAGAAACAGCGCGGATATCTTGAAAATGGCCAACATCGCCGAGATCCGCTGAAAGGGATTCTCCGTCAACACGGCTACCAGGGATTCCCGGCCCATGCCCGCCCGTTGGAGGGCATGGGCCTGTTGGTTGGCCGTCCTTTCCAACTCGGCATAGGTCATGGCCTGTCCCCGCCAGTGGACCGCTTCGCGTTGGGGATGCTTCCGAACCATTTGTTCAAAGCGTTCTTGGATGGAGATAAAGCTCATCTGGGCTCCTTTCTGGGGGATTTCCATGTTGATTGCTTGGGGATGCGTGATGGTTCCATCATCATGAGGCGCTCCCAAGCGCGGGGAGGCGGAACGTATCGAGCAGTATGCTGAAGGTGAGCACCGTCATGATCAAATCGTCTTCAAATAACAGATTCACGCGCGATTCATCGGCGCGGTATTCGCGCTTCAGGCGCTCCACGAGATCCGCATCGAAATAACCCTGACGCCGGATCCGCTCATGGGCGAGCGTATCGTTGATCCACTCGATATCGCGGCGCAGCAGGTAGGGACTACCCGGCGCGCGGAAACCGAACTTTTCCCGCTTGGGCACTTCCTCGGGCAAAAGGCCGGCCGCGGCTTTGCGCAACACGTACTTCTCGGTTTGACCGTGGAGCTTGAGGTCCGGCGGCATGCGGGTGACCAAATCCACCAAGTCGATGTCGAGAAAGGGATAGCGCGCCTCTACCGAATTGGCCAGCACCATCCTGTCGCCATGGTCGCCCAAAAGATGATCCGCCAGCCGCAATTTGAAATCCAGATAGGAACGCTGGTGGATGGGGTGGCGGTTTTTCAGTCTGCAGGAGTCGACCAGGCTGGTCGCCAGGCATTCGAAATCCGCGAATTGCTCGCGCACCGCTTCTGAGTAAAGGGCCTGTTTCACTTCGCGCAAGGCATACTGATCCTTTTCATAAAAGAGATCGGGATCGCCCCACAAGCGTTGCCGGATCTCCCGCTCCATAACCTCCTGAAATCCCCGCCCCCTCGTCCGGCCGGAACGAAAATGGTCGAACCGGTAACCCACGTATCCCGCGAACCATTCGTCCGCGCCCTCGCCGGTGAGAATCACGGGAACGCCGTGTTGCCGGGCCAGTTCCGATAACGCCAGCGAACAGGTATTGTAGGATTCCTTGACCGGGCACTCGCAGTGGTAGACCATGGTTCGCAGGCGCTCGGCGATTTCCGGCCATTGAAAGCAAACATCGCGATGGTCGGCGCTCAAGTATTGCGCCACTTTTTTCTGAAAGCCGGATTCATCGATAGCCGCGTCCGCGAATCTTATCGAGAAGGCCTTGCGCCTTTTTGCGGGCGTCAACCCGTGGATCATTGCGCCGATCAAGGAAGAATCCAAACCGCCACTGAGATAGTAACCCACGGGCACATCGGCGTTCAGCCGGTAGCGCACCGACCGGGTCAGGGCTTC
>JBGTRP010000295.1:0-8089 GCA_041940685.1 Acanthopleuribacteraceae bacterium | reverse complement strand
TGGAGCTGTACTACTACGGCGTGGGCGATGCGGACGAGTTGGTGGTCGAAAGCGCCGAGGTCCGCCTCGACGGCGTCCTGCCCATGTCGGGGCTCGGCGCGGACCCCGATTTGGCCCCGGACTTTCCCGGTATCGAGGATGCCGACGACATGAGCGCCTGGGATCCCCCCTTCGAGTTGGACCTGAACAAAATCGAGCCCGAGGACGAGACCTATTGGGATGAATACCGCACCGCGCCCAAGCTGTTCCTGCCATTGGAATCCGGGCTCGCGCTGTGGAAGAACCGCTTCGGCGCGGTGACGGCGTTGCGCGTGGGCGCGGCCCCTGACGCGAGCCTGGCCGAAACCGAGGCTCGCTTTCTGGCTGGCCTCAGACAACGCGTGGAACCGGGCGAGGCCGGCCTCGTATTGCGCGATCTCAAGCAACTAGGCCTGCAAGCCGCCACCGGCGCCACCGATTTCGGCATGCTCTTCCTCAGTTTCAGCTTCTTCATCATTATCGCGGCCGCCATTTTGGTGGCGCTCTTCTTCCGCCTTTCCGTGGAGCAACGCGGCGGCGAAGTAGGCATTCTGTTGGCGGCCGGCTACCCCAGAAAAGCCGTGCGCAACCGCTTCCTCCGCGAGGGCTTGGCGCTCTCCGCCCTGGGCGGGCTGCTGGGCTGCGCGGGCGGCTACGTTTACGCGGAACTGGTGATGGCCGGGTTGCGCGGCGTCTGGTCGCTGGGCACCAACCGGCTTTTCTTCCATTTCCATCCGCCGAGCATGATCTACGGTTTTCTCGCCTCCGTGCTGGTGACGCTGATCGCCATCGCCCTCACCACGCGGGCCATCGCGCGCGTGCCCGTGCCCGCGCTGGTCGCGGGCGAGACCAGCATGCCGGGCGGGCATCGGGGCAGGCGATCGGCATGGGTGTTCCGAATTTCTTCACTGCTGGCCCTGGGGATGCTGGCGCTCGCTTTCGCGGTGGACAGACCCTCGGGACCCTTTTTCGGCGCGGGCGCATTTTTGCTGGTCGCGGGTCTGGCCTTGATTGCCAACCGCCTCACCCAACGCCGGGTGGAAAACGGCATCCGCGGTTTGCTGAGTATGGCCGGCCGCAACCTGGCCCGCAACGGCGCGCGCGGCCTGGTCTGCGTCTCCCTGGTGGCCTGCGCCTGTTTCGTCTTGGTGGCTACCGGGCTTTACCGCAATGATGGCCATGTGGATGTGGATCAGCGGGACTCCGGCACGGGTGGTTTCTTCCTGGAAGCCCAGGCCGCGGTTCCGCTTCATCACCGTTTCTCCACCGCCAAGGGCCGCGAAAGCCTGGGCATGAGTCCCGAGCTCAGCGCCCGGCTGGAAGGCGCGGAGATCGTCTCGCTACGGCTACTCCCCGGCGACGACGCCAGTTGCCTGAACCTCTTCGCTCCGCGCCAGCCCCGGCTGCTGGGCGTTCCCGACACCGCGGAGTTGGCGGGCCGTTTCCACTTCAAGTCTCTGGTAAAAACCGATAGCGAGAACCCCTGGGACTTGCTGAACCAACCCCTGGAAAACGGCGCCATTCCCGCCATCGGCGACGCCAACTCCGTGATGTGGATACTGCATTCCGGGCTGGGCAAGGATTTTGTGGTAAAGGACGAACAAGGCGTGGAGACGCGCCTGCGCTTCGTGGGCCTGGTGGACAAGAGCATTTTCCAGAGCGAATTGCTGATCTCCGAGGAAAACTTCACCCGCCTCTACCCCTCGCAATCCGGCTACGCCTACTTCCTGCTGGAGTCCCAGGCAGAGGATCGGGAGCAACTGGGAGCCTTGCTCGAGGACGCGCTCTTCGACTACGGCCTGGACATCACCGCGACCGGGGAAAAGATCCGCGCCTTCCACGAGGTGGAGAACACCTACATCTCCATCTTCCAAATGCTGGGCGGCTTGGGTCTGATCCTGGGAACCCTGGGCCTTGCCGCGATCGTCTACCGCAATGTCATGGAACGCAAGGGCGAGCTCGCGGCCATGCGCGCCTTCGGCTTCCGCGAACAACGCCTGACGCGCATGCTTCTGGCGGAAAACGCGGTGCTGGTCTCGCTGGGCATCGCGGTCGGAACCCTGTCGGCGGTGACCGCCATGCTGCCGCAACTATTGAGCGGCGGCGCCGAACCCTCCTTCCCCACCCTGGGGCTCACCCTGCTGCTGGTGTTCGTGGTCGGCGTGCTGGCCTCCACCTGGGCCGTGCGCAAAACCGAGCGTCTGCCCCTGCTCGCGGCGCTGCGGGCCAAGTAGGCGCTCCAGCCGGATCGCCGGCCAACCCGAAAGAGAGGCAACGCGTGGAAATCCAAGTCCAAAAAATCACCGGCGATGAAGAGATGGCCGTGGCCTACGCCATTCGCGAACGGGTATTCAGCGCGGAGCAGCGGATTCCCGAGGAGCTGGACCGCGACGGCCACGACGACCGCGCCTTTCATGTCATCGTCCGAGTAAACGGCCATTACGCGGCCACGGGCAGGCTGCTACCCGAAACCGGCGGCATCGGCCACCTGGCCCGCATCGCCGTGCTGCCTGACTACCGCGGCCTTGGCCTGGGAAAGCGCATCATGGCCGCGCTGGAGACCCATGCCCGCCATCTGCGGCTCCGCCGCCTGGAGCTTGACGCCCACGAGTTCCTGCAACCCTACTACGAACGCCTGGGTTACCAGCTCTTGCCCGAGGACATCTCCGTCGCCGGTTATCGCCTCATCAAAATGGCCAAGGATCTTCACGGCTGACCGGTCCAACCCGCGACGCGGCCAGACGCCCCCGGCGACATGGCATGAGGGCCACCTTCGACAAGCCGCAAAATTCCCGCTAGAATAAGGTGCATGAAGAAAACATTCCAGCCACCCGAGGGCTCCATCACCCTCAAGGACCAGGAGTTTCTGAAGGAATTGGGGATTTCCGGCATGTCGCGCGGCCTGGAATACGCCCTGCGCCAATACGAGGCGGCCCTGCGGGACGACGCCGCCATCGAGGAACGGGCCGAGGGCTACCAGGCGCTCGAACTGGACGAGGAAGCTCTTGCCCAACTCAGCGCCGAGGAAAAAGAGCGGGTGGTGAAGCTGCGTGAGGAGTTGCGCCTCTTCCGCGACCTCAAAAAGCCGCCGAAAAAAAAGTAGCCCGCTTCCCAAGACCGAATCGGTTACCGGGTGGATTGTTCCTGATCCGCACGATCCGTGGATCGTTGTTCCCCTTTTCCACCAGAAAATTTTACCCACGGATTCACGGAGGCCTGGGAGCAGAAAGAAAAAGACAGCCAACAACCGCGAATCACTCGTGTGACACGAAAAGATGTCCGACTCATTCGTGCAATTCGTGTCATTCGTGGTCAAAACATTTCTTCCCCTTCTTCCACATATCTGGTTCTTGATCGCTCTTTCCAAGGGTTGGATTCGAGGTAGCTCTTCCTGAGCGCGAGAATGACCTGGCCAAAACCCAGCGGAACATGCCCGGTCATTCACGGCGGCGGACATCTCGGGTCCTTGAAAGGAGCGAAGCGCGCCAACTTTTCTGAGCTTTTTCGTCCTGTTTTGCGACTTTTGTATTCGAGGGCAAGGGCTTGACTTGAACGGCGAGAGCCCTATGATGAAGAGAATCCAAAAAAATCACGCGGGCTCCACCTTTTTCCCGGATTCCAAATTACGGGAAATCGCGCCAAAGTCGGATAGGGAATGTCAAACGAAAACCAACCGCCAACACCGACCGCAGAAGAACCCGAGGCGTTGCCATCCCGCCCCATGACCGGCGAGGAAGAGTACTACCGGGAACAGGCCTACAAGGAGCCCGTGGAGGGCATCGAGCGCATCGAGGAGGTGGCCAAGTTCCTCATCGGCGCCACCGCCACCACCTCCGGCCTTTTCCTGGCCGCCTTCAAGCTGGCCGCCAACGGCCAACCCCTCGGCAATTGGTGGGCGCTGCCCTTTTTCCTCTGGTCCGCGGCGCTGATGATCCTGGTGCTGGTGCTGTTGCCCCACAAGTACAATGCCGGCCAGCATGAGCCCGCCTCCTGGAAGGCCGCCTTTGTCCTGGCCCGCACCCGCAAGTACCGCCGCCTGCTGGCCGGCGCCACCGCCTTCATCGCCGGTATCCTGGCCGCGGCCATCCTGTTACTCCAGAGGTGAAACCATGGCCGAAAAGAAGACCTTCAAGGTCCACTGCGCCGAATGCGGACGCGGCTTCATTGTGCGCTTTCCGCTCGCCAACCCCAAGCAGGAGGGTTCCGGCGAGGTGCATGTCCATTGCCTGCACTGCGAGGAAGACGTGATGGTGCGCATTCCCAGGAAGTACATTCGCAAGGACCATCTCATCCGCGGCATCAAAAGCCTGCCCACCGGAGGTAGCGCGCCTTGAGCCCCACATTCGAATTCACCCCCAAACCGGATAAGGCGGCCCTTGCCAAGATCCGCAAACAAACGGAGCTGCTGGACATGCGCCTGGCGAAGCCCGGCGCCGCGCTGCAACCCATTGGCGGAGACGGCCGGCTCTCCGGCCTGGGTAGGCTGCTGTGGCAATCTTTGGCGCTGGATGCCGAGGCCCTGCGCGAAGCCCTGGAAGACGCACCCGACCAGGAAAGTCCCAAACCCGTGCCGCTGGTGATTCGGGGCGCCCAATTTCAGGATCTGCCCTGGGAGCTGCTGTACCATAACGAGCTGGGATTCCTGGCGCGGAACCCCTGGTGTGTCATCAAACGGCGCTGCAAGGGCAAGGGAACCGCACCGGCCAAACAACGGCCCGGCCCCTTGCGCATCCTGCTGTGTACCGCCTCGCCCGAGGATCTGGACCCGGAAAAAGGGCGGCTTGATTACGAACGCGAGGAAGAGCTGCTGTTCACGGCCCTGGACAAACCGCTCGCCAGGGGCGAGGTGGAAATCGATGTGACCGAGGACGGCACGCTCGCCACCCTGGTCGAACGGTTGGAGGGCCGCGCCTACCACGCCCTGATCCTCAGCATGCATGGCGCGCGGGCACAAAATGCGCGCGGCGAAACGGAATACGGCCTGCTATTCGAGCATCCCGAGACTTTTCGCGGCGATCCCGTGGCGGGCGGCCTCCTTGCAGAAACACTGGTTCGCCTGCCCGCCAAACAGCAACCGCCCTTGGTGTTGCTCTCCGCCTGCCGTAGCGCCCGGCCCGAGGACGCGGCCGGAACCTTCACCAGCGTGGCGCAAACCCTGCACGAACACGGCTTCCCCCATGTGCTGGGTATGCGCCATTCCGTTTTGGACGCCGCGGCCTCCGCATTCAGCCACACCCTATTCAGACACCTGGCCCTCGGCGAGGATCTGGGCCGGGCGGTTTCCCACGCCCGCGCGGCCCTGGCCGACGGCGGCTGGCAGTCCTCGCCAAAAGAGGCTGGCGCGCCGCCCGTGACCCCCGACCTGTTCGCCCAGTGGACCCTGCCGATCCTGTTCGACCGCGGCGCCGGCGGTCCCTTGCTGGACCGGGACGCCAAACCCTTACAAGCGCCCATTCCGCCCCTGCCCGAGATCCTGCCCGGCGACGGCAGCGTGCCCCTGCCCGCGCGCGGCAGCTTCATCGGCCGCCGCCGGATCATCCGCCAGCATTTGCGGACCTTCCTGGAGGGCGCCCAGCCCAGGATGCTGTTCACCGGGCCCGGCGGCCTGGGCAAGACCACGCTGGCCGGCTGGTTCGCGCGCCGCCTGCTGGAGCGCCAACCCGCGACGCGGGTGCTGGCCTTCCGCGCGCCCTTCGACCCGAAAACCATCCAGGAGCATCTGCGCAGGGCGGCCTTCGACGGCGGCGAAGCCCCGGATCTGATCAACCGGCTCAACCAGGAAGGGGACGACCGCGAGCGCCAACGCCTGCTGTGGCTGTCCCTGGCGCAACGGGAACGGCCGCTGCTGGTGATCCTCGACAACCTGGAATCCATTCAGGAGCTGAAAACCCTGCGCACCAGTCCCGAGCACGGGGATAGCCTGTGGCTGGTGCAAGCGGTTTGCGGCCTGCCCGCACCCACCCGGGTGCTGCTCACGGGCCGCTACGCCATGCGCGATTTGCCGGCCGGCATCGCGGTCGCCCCGCTGCTGGAGGCGCCCTTCGGCGATATTTTGCGCCGCATGGCCCGCCTGGAGTGGCCCGCCCACATGGACGCCCGCCAAAAACACGCAATCTACCGCGCGCTGGGCGGCAACCACCGCGCCGTGGAATGGGCGGCCTGCCTGCTTCACGGCGACGAGGTGGAGCCGGAAGAGTTGCTGGAGAGCCTGAACAAGCGGCAGGCCCCGCCGGAAACCCCGACAGAGGCGGCGGCCGTGGTGGCCGAGGCCATGCGCCAGAATCTGCTGTTGCGGGAGTTGGTAGCCCAACTGACGCCCGGCCAGGAGGCGCTGCTGCGCGCGGCCAGCCACTACCGCGCGCCCGTCAACGAGGACGGCCTCGCCATCCTGAGCACGGACCCGCAAAGTCTGGTCGCGGACCGCCGGCGCCTGGCCGAACTGGCGCTGTTGGAGGAAAGCTATGAACCCGCCGTGGATCTGTCCTACTTCACGGTCCCCCCCGTGGCGCGGGAGTGGTTGACACAAAACCAGGGGGATGCGGCCAAGCTCCGGCAACAACACCGCGCCATGGCCCGCTACCACCGCCACCAGGGCGCATTCGTCAGCCGCACCTGGGCCGACGACTTGGAAGCCATCCACCATTACCGCCGCGCCGGCGACCACGAACCCGCCGACCAACTCGCCGAGGGGATTTGCAATTACTACTACGGCGCCGCCAACTACGCGGAGGCCCTATCCCTGGCGGAAAGCATCGTGAAACGGGGAGGAGAGACGCCCTGGTGGGCGTGGAACCGCGCGGGAATGTGCCAGTTGATTCTGGGAGCAAGGAGTGAAGCTCTGATTTCATTTGAGCATGCCTTGGCTCTGGTAGGCAACCAAAATGAGAAGGGCGCCACACTCAACAACATCAGCCAGATTTTCAAAGCTCGCGGCGACTACGATCAAGCCCTCACTTTCCTACAGCAAAGCCTCCACATTCGAAGGGAGATCGGCGACAAATCCGGCGAGGGCGCCACACTCAACAACATCAGCCAGATTTTCCAAGCTCGCGGCGACTACGATCAAGCCCTCACTTTCCTACAGCAAAGCCTCCACATTCAAAGAGAGATCGGCGACAAATCCGGCGAGGGCACCACACTCAACAATATGGCCTCAATTTTCCAAGCACAGGGAGATTATGAGAAGGCTTTGGCTTACCAAGAACGAGACTTGGCGATCACCCGAGAAATAGGAAACAAGACCGGCCTCATTCCCACCCTGCACAACATGGCCTCGATCGCCATTCAGGCAGAGGAATACCCGCGCGCGGTAGAATATTGGAGCGAGGCGCTGCAACTGGCATTGGAAACCAAGGAAGCCATGGGCATCTTCCACGTGGGTCGCGATTTCGGCTGGTTCCTGGCCCAAACCGGCAACCCCGGGGAAGGCAAAAAGCTCCTCGGCATGGCGCTCCAGGTGGGCCGCGCCTCCGGCATCCCCGGCGCCGAGGAAATCGAAAACCTGCTGCGCAAACTTGAAGAATCCGAAACCTAACCCCAGCAAAAGCGGGCGGCGGGAAACAGGTCTCGGCAGGGAACCGTGAAAAAACCACGGAGTTCCTGAGGCCGCGGAGAGGTATGAAAAAGAAGACCAACAACCACGAATCAATCGAATGACACGAAAAATAGGCAAGCAATTCGTGTCATTCGTGGTGAAAAAATTCCTTCGCCTTCCCTCCACAGCCCCGGTTCTCGATCGCTCTTTCCCAGGGTTGGCTTCGAAATCTCTTCAGGAACCCATTCGATGATGGTTGGTCTTACCGGTTTGCACACAACCTGGTGGTAATGGTTTCCTATTCCTGTTGCCGGCCAGGGTACCGATACAAGCAAACAGCCAAGGGAGAAAGATGGCCTGGCCCTGCCCGGTAGCCTGATTTTTTTACAGGATGAACAGGATATTCAGGATAAACACGGGAGGCACGGGCGGAGGACATGCGTCACGGGGGGCCACAGGAAATCAAAGAAAAACTCGCGCAAAGACGCAAAGCTCGCCAAGACAATACCACTCAACCTTCTTAATTTTACTTTCTTC
>JBGTRP010000294.1:0-8096 GCA_041940685.1 Acanthopleuribacteraceae bacterium | reverse complement strand
TAACTCACGCTGGCAAACTCCGGACCGCTGCCGTAAAAACGCGTTCGAGACAATATCAATCCCGTGTCCAGGTCTATTTGGTAAAGGGCGCCACCGGACAGGAAATAGCCCTGCCCCCGAAAAATTTTAAAATCATTAAAGTGCGCTGCCGGATAGTGGTACCGGTTTTTGGGATCGCGATCCATTAAACTTTCATTTTTCTCGTCGATTTCAGGTCCGGTTAACTCGAAGCGAGCCACCTCTACAAAGCTGTCATTAAACTTCAGCAACAGCGGGTAGTACTTGAACAAGCAATACCAAAAGGAGCCGTCCCGCTTCCAGATCGTGTCGTTCAGGGCGGGATTCTTGCGTAGCAAGGCTCGATCGATGGGCAATATTTCGCCGACTCTTTGAAGGAGTTCGCCGCCATAGTCATAAACATTGGCCAGGCGTTTGGTTCCGGGAAAAGCCGGAACCAGTAGCCGCTGATTGTCGAAGGCAAAACCATTGGATGTTTGACTGGCCAAGCTGATGTTGTGATCGGTTAAGGAAAAATCCAGTAAGAAGCTCCCTTTCTCGAAATAGTAGGCCCGCTTCCAGCCACTGGTTAATATCCACAGGGAAGGGCCGTCCACCGCCATGGCTATCGACCCTAGCTCCAACTCTCCTGGGCCCTGACCCTTGCCGCCAAGCTTATCCAAAAACCGCCCATCTTGACGAAACCGCAATATACTCGGCTCGTGATTGGCGCGGATGTATAGGATATCGTTGTCGATTTCGAGCTGTTTGATGCCCGCGAGATAAGTTCTCGGATCATCTTCGTCCTGGATATCGAAGGGCTTGATTTGGACTAGGTAATCCAGGTGAGAATTGAGACAAAACGATAACCAACACAAGGAGAAAATCATCTTTTTCCTCTAGGCGTCAAAATAGCGAGGGAGGCTTCTATACTTCCAATCCCTCTAGTGAGAGCCAGGCCAAGAACGATCAACACCACTATGACAGTTTTTGAAATATACCACGCCAAGGAAATTTGGGACATCAACACTCTGTAAAGATTTGGGAAATACTAGAAACAGAAAAACTCGATTCATGAAAGTGGTTCCGAACTCATAATTTGCATGAACTAAAGCTCGTGTCCCCCTCGTAATAAAATAAAGCACTTGGTAGGTTCCCCATGTTCCACACGGCTCGGGATAGTGCCCTCCGGGTTGGTAAAACACGCACTGGGGCGCGTACTCCGGACTCCTTCAATAACCTGGAAGGTGCAGGTTCCGACGATATGCCCAGGATCGGAAGTATTATCGTGAACATTCTCCATGGGCGCGGTCTTGAAACTATAACCGGATGAAAATGAAAAACTCCAATACACGCTCGGTTCCGGAGGCTCAAGCCTTGGCCGGCACCCTGGACGCCGTGCTTCGCGGCCGCGCCCAGCATTCGGCGGATGGGCGGGCCCTGGTGTTTTTGGCTTCCCGCTCGGGCCGCGAGGAAACCCTCACCTATGCCGCTCTCGATGAGCAGGCGCGCGCCATCGCGGCCGAGTTGCAACGCCGCTACCAACCCGGTGACCGCGCCCTGTTGTGTTACCCGGCCGGGCTGGATTTTGTCACGGCCTTTTTCGCCTGCCTCTACGCGGGCCTGATCCCCGTGCCGCTCTACCCGCCCCGTTCGGCGCGTCAGGCCGCCCGTTTCGCGGATGTCGCCGAGGACTGCGGGGCCGCGGTCATGCTGACCCATTCGCGCTGGCGCGCAAGAATGCCTTCCGATCTGTCCGCCGCCGCCGGCCTGGAAGGGCTACCTCTCTTGAGCGCCGACCGCATCGCACTCGATGGGGCCCCGCGTTGGCGCGCGGCCAGCATATCACCCGAGGCGCCCGCCTTTTTGCAATACACCTCCGGCTCCACCGGAAGGCCAAAGGGCGTGGTCGTCACCCACCAGAACCTAATGGCCAATGCCCGCGCCATTGAGGATGCGTTTCAACTTCAGCGCGAGGATATTTGCCTGAGCTGGTTGCCGCTCTACCACGACATGGGCCTGATCGGAACGGTGCTGCAAGCCGTTCACACTGGTTTTTGCGCGCAGTTGATGCCCTCCATTCGCTTTGCCAAAGACCCGCTCGGCCTGCTGCGCATTCTGGACCGCACCCATGCCAGCCTCTGCGGGGGGCCGGACTTTTCCTATGATCTGCTCGCACGCCGCGCCGAGGCGCGACCGCCCCACGCGCTTGATCTCTCGCGCTGGCGCGTGGCCTTCAACGGCGCGGAGCCGGTACGGCCCCAAACGCTTTCACGCTTCAACAAAACCTTCGCATCCTATGGATTCCGGCCCGAGGCCTTGTCGCCCTGCTACGGGTTGGCCGAGGCCACGCTGTTGGCTGCCGTCAAGCCGACAGGCGCTCGCCCCAAACGCCTGCGCTTGAACCGCGCGGCCCTGGCGCAAGACCGTACACTGCCAGCGAAGCCCTCGGACCCCCATGCAGCATGGCTGGTGAGCAGCGGCAGGGCCGCATCCGGTCATCGAATCACGATTGCCGATCCCGCATCCGGAAGGCCTTTGCCCGCGCGGGCCATCGGTGAAATTTGGATCGCGGGCCCCAGCGTGGCCGCTGGCTATTGGAACCGACCCGAAGCCAGTAAATCCAGCTTTCAGGCGCATCTCCAGGGCGATGCCGCGCATTCCTTTCTGCGCACGGGCGATTTGGGTTTTCTGAATAAGGGCGAGCTCTACATCACGGGCCGCCTCAAGGATCTGATTATCCTGCGCGGCAGAAATCATTACCCGGAGGACATCGAGCAAACCGCGGCCGAGAGCCATCCGCTTCTGGCGTCCAACGGGGGCGCGGCCTTTTCCGTGGACGAGGGGCGGCGAGAGCGGCTGGTGGTGGTCCACGAGTTGGTTCGGCGCGCGCCGAGGGCGCGGGCTCATCAGGTAGCCGCGGCCCTACGCCGGGCGGTGACGGAAATTCACGAGGCATCCGTCCACAGGGTCGTTTTGATCCGCGAGGGCAAGCTGCCGCGCACCTCCAGCGGCAAGGTCCGCCGCCGCGCCTGCCGCCGGGACTTGCGAACGGGAAGGCTCAAACCCATCTTCGACGAGACGCTGACCCGCCAACCATCGGCTCAGCCGCCCGCCGACCTCCCGGAGGCGCCTCGCCTCGACGCGCTCGCGGCCCTGCCGCCCGCGGAAACGGCCGCCAGGCATAAAACTTTGCTCACGGGCGTACTCGCCCGCGTATGCGACATCGACGCCAGGGCTGTTCAACCCGACCGTCCGCTGGCCAGCATGGGGCTCGATTCGTTGGCGGCCATGACCCTCCAGGAAGAAATCGAAACCGCTTTTGGTTTCGCACCCGGATTGGGCCAACTATTGGGAGGGGCCACCCTCGACAGCTTATCCGAGGCGCTTCTCACGGCGGGCCAGCGTTCCGACCGGAAACCTCCGCCGCCCATTCCCACCGAAATCCACACCCGGTTCCCCCTCTCCCGTGGTCAACGCGCCCTGTGGTTCCTGCAGGCCCAACACCCGGAGACCACGGCCTTTCACCTCATCGGAGCGTTGCGATTCCGGGCCTGCCTCGATGTGGCCGGGCTGGAGTCCGCGCTGCAGTCGGTATCGGCGCAACACGCGGCGCTTTGCACCAGTTTTTACCTCGAAGATGGAGAGCCGCGCCAACGGGTCGCCAAGACGCCCAACCTGATCTACCGGGTTTGCGATGTCTCCAACCTGGGCGAAAGCCGTGCGCGCGCATTGCTTACCGAGGCCGCCCTGCATCCTTTCGACCTGGAGCAGGGACGCTTGGCCCGGTTGTTGGTCTTCCGGCGCGCGCCCACCGAGGTCTGGCTGCTTTTGGCGGTCCACCACCTCATCGCGGACCTGTGGTCGCTTTCCCTGTGGGTGCGCGACCTGGAAGCGGCCTATCGCAATCTTGGGTCCAGCCCCGAGCCCACGGCCTCAACCGCCATTCACTACTCGCAATACGTCCGGAACCAGGAACGGATGTTGACCGCCGCCAAGGGCCGAGATCTTTGGCGCTATTGGCAGTCCCATCTCGCGGATGCGCCCGACCCCCTGCAACTGCCCACCGACCGCGAACGTCCCGCCGTGCAAACCACCACCGGCGCCCTCGTCAGCCACGCGATCGACGCCGCGCTTACCTCGCGGCTGGAGCGGCTGGCCCGCGCGCGTGGGGCAACGCTCTACACCTTGCTGCTGGCGGCTTTCGAGGTCATGCTCCAGCGCATATCGGGCCAGGACCGTTTCCTGCTGGGCTCGCCCACCACGGGCCGCTCCCGGCCCGAGTGGGACCGGGTCATGGGTTATTTCATCAATCCCCTGGTGTTGCGCGCCAATCTGAACGGCGACCCGCGTTTCCTCGACTTCCTGGACCGGACGAGAAGGGAGGCGCTCGCCGCCTTCGAGCACGGAGATTTTCCCTTTCCCCTGCTGGCCGAACGCCTGCAACCCAAACGCGACCCAAGCCGCTCCCCACTTTTCCAAGTCTTTTTCGTGATGGAGCAAACCCCGGCCGCCCTGGATCGCGGCCTGGCGGCCATGGCGCTGGGTGAAGAGGGCGTTGCGCTGGAGCTATTCGGCCAGCGCGCGACCTCGCTCAGCCTGGAACGCCGCCACGCGCAGTTCGAGCTCATGTGGCTGTTGGCCAAGCGGGAAAATGGATTGGGACTCAGCGCGGAATTCAATACGGATCTCTTCGATGCCGATACCATTCGACGCTGGATGGCGCATTACCGCCATTTGCTCGCCGAGATCGCCGCACATCCCGAAGTTCCTATTTCGCGGCTTTCCCTGCTGGACGAGCCGGCGCGCGCCCGATTAACCGCCTCGCTTTGCGCGCCCGAGACGCCCTCTACCGCGCAACCCGCGCTCACCCGATGGTTCGAGGCCCATGCCAGGCGCGACCCGGACGCCACGGCATTGGTGCATGAGGTGGAAGAGTGGAGCTATGGCGAGCTCAACGCCGCGGCCAACCGCCTCGCCCGCTGGCTGGTTGGCAAGGGCGGGACCGTGGAGGAGCCGATCGGCCTGGTTCTGGAGCGTTCGCCACGGATGCTCGTCGCCATCCTCGCCGTGCTCAAGGCGGGCGCCTGTTACGCGCCCTTTGACCCAGCCTCGCCCCCGGAGCGGCTCGCCTGGATGATTCGGGACGCCTTGTCCGGTGCATCCAACCCCATGCTGCTCACCCAAACCTCGTTGATCGCGAACCTGCCTCTATCCGATTCCGTGAGCTTCCACGACCTAGATCAAAGTAGCCCGCCCTGGGCGGGCGAGAGCGATGAGAATCTGGCAAAAGAGCCGCAACCCGAACATCTTGCCTACATCATCTACACATCCGGCTCCACCGGCCGTCCCAAGGGCGTTCAGGTCCGCCATGCCAATCTGATCTCCCTGCTGCGAGCCACTCGGGATACTTTTCAATTGGGTCCCAAAGACGTGTGGACCCTATTCCACTCCTATGCCTTCGACTTCTCGGTTTGGGAGATCTGGGGCGCGCTGGCGCTGGGCGGCAGTTTGGTCATCCTTTCCTGGGAAACCAGCCGCTCGCCCGCGGCCCTCCACGAGCTGTTGAAAACCGAGGGCGTCACCATCCTCAACCAAACGCCTTCCGCCTTCCGCCAACTCGCTTCCTGGCAAGAAGAACAGGATCGGCATGGAGAAACACCGGCCTTGCGTTGGATCATCTTCGGCGGCGAGGCGTTGGAGCCGGCCGTGGTTCGCGCCTGGCTGGCGCGCAACAAGGGCGCCGCAACGCGCCTGGCCAATCTCTACGGCATTACCGAGGCCACGGTCCACGCCACCCTGCACCTACTGGATTCGACAAACCCGAATGCTCGATCCTTCGCGGGCATTGGCCGGCCATTGGCAGGCTGGGGCGTCGCGGTTCTGGACCGCCGCCTGGAACCCCAACCGACCGGGGTCGCCGGCGAGCTTTTCCTGGCGGGATCCGGATTGGCGCGCGGCTACCGAAACCGCGCGGACCTCAGCGCGGAACGTTTCATTCCCAATCCCTTCCCAGGCAAAGGCCGCGCTGCGAACGCGGGTGGGCGGCTCTACCGAACCGGAGATTTGGCGCGCGTCCTGCCGGATGGAACGCTTGGCTACGAGGGCCGCGCGGATTTCCAGCTCAAGATTCGCGGCTTCCGCATCGAGCCAGGAGAAATCGAGGCGCGGCTCGCGGCGCATGCAACCGTCCGCCAAGCCGTGGTAACCGTGCGTCCGCTACCGAGCGGCGAACCGAGCCTGGTGGCTTACCTGACCGCACAGCCAGGCCAACGAACCGACCCAGGCGAATTGCGGCGATTCCTGGCCAAGACCTTGCCGGATTACATGGTTCCCGCCGGCTTTGTAGCGCTTGAATCTTTTCCACTCACACCCAACGGCAAAATCGACCGCGCGGCCCTGCCCGACCCGGAGGCTGCCGCACCCAGGGCCGAGGGCGGCCATCCACCGCGCACGGACAGTGAACGCCTGCTGGCAACGCTTTGGACAGAGGTGCTGGGCGAGGCGCCGCCCGGGGTTGACGCGGATTTCTTCGAATGCGGCGGTCACTCCCTGTTGGCGACCCGCCTGATCAGCGCCATCCGCCGGAGCTTCGCGGTAGAAATCGGCATCGGCGAGTTATTCGCCGCACCCACCATTGCCGCGCTATCCGCCAATATCGACGCCGCGCGCGGCCGTGGCTCACGGGAGATCATGACCTCTATTCCGCGCCATGCGCGGGATGAACCGCCACCGCTTTCCCATGGTCAGGAACGGCTGTGGTTCCTGCACCAGTTGGAAGGTGCGAGCGCCACTTACAATATGGCGGCGGCGCTCTCCCTGCGGGGAATGCTTCATGTTCTTGCCTGGGAACGCACCTACCAAGCCATCGTGGAGCGGCACGAAAGCCTGCGCACACGCTTCGCGCTCCGCGAGGAGAACCCGGTCCAGATTGTCAACCCATTCGAGATCCGGTCGCTGCCCATTGCCGACCTGGGCTCTCTGCCCAGCGCCCCGCGCGAACGGGAACGCCGGCGCTTGCTCCGGCAACAGGCGACCCGGGGCTTCGATTTAGAGCGCGGACCCTTGATTCGGTTGTTGCTCCTGCGGCTCGAAACGCAAACTCATGAGCTCGCGCTCACCATGCATCACGCCATTTCCGATGGCTGGTCCCTGGGTGTGCTGGTGCGCGAGTGGAGCGCCTGTTACAACCACTGGTCCCAAAATGCGCAACCCCGAGGACGCGCGCCCCTGCCGCGCCCGCCCATTCAATACGCGGATTACGCCTTTTGGCAACGCGGACAAGCCGGCGCGGAGTCGGGATTGGCCTACTGGCGCGAACGGTTGCGAGGGGCGCCATCCCTGATGGAATTGCCCACGGACCGGGCGCGCCCAGCGGTCGCCCGCTACCGCGGCGCGCACGCGCCCGTGCGCCTGGACAGGGCGCGGGTCCAAGCCTTGCGCGAAGTTTGCGGGCGGTCGGGGGCCACCCTGTTCATGGGGCTGGAAGCGGCCTTTGCCGCGCTGCTCTTTCGCTACAGCGGCCAAGCGGACCTGGTGGTGGGTACGCCCGTGGCCAATCGCGACCGGCAGGAACTGGAGCCCTTGATCGGGTTGTTCACCAACACGCTCTGCCTGCGCCACGATCTCAGCGGCCGTCCAGGTTTTGGCGAACTGATGCGGCGCGTCCAGCGGGTTGCCCTGGAAGCCTATGCCCATGCACATACGCCCTTTGAAAGGGTAGTTTCCCATCTGCAACCCGAACGCGGCCTGAGCCATGCGCCCCTGTTCCAGGTGATGTTCATCCTGCAAAACGCCCAGCCAGAATCTCTGCGCCTGAAGGGCCTTCAAGCCCGGACCCGCTATCTGGACACGGAAAGCGCCAAGTTCGATTTGACCCTTTCGCTGGAAGAGACGGAAACCGGACTTCAGGGCTTCCTGGAATACGACGCCGATCTGTTCGAACGCGCCACCGCCGAGCGAATGGCGATGCATTATGGCAATCTGCTGGAGCGCGCGTGCGCGGACCCGAAACGGCCACTGATGGAAATCGACTTCCTGGATGCGGGTGAACGAGAACGAATTCTGAACGACTGGAACCGGACCGAAGCCCCTATCGA
>JBGTRP010000293.1:0-8103 GCA_041940685.1 Acanthopleuribacteraceae bacterium | reverse complement strand
AGATGTTTCATCTCCCATATTTGGCCAAGAGATTTGGGCGGCAGATCTTCGACGAGGCGAACGAGGTCGCGAATGATGCGCTCCGGTTGCCCGCCAAATGCCAGGTCCAGCCGCTTGCGGCTGCCGAGCAGGTTGGTGGCCACGGGAAAAGGAGAACCCTTGACATGATGAAACAGGAGCGCGGGACCCTGGCGGGCCACCACCCTGCGCTGGATCTCGGGAATGACCAGACGGGGGTCCAGCTCATGGCGGATCTCCATGAGTTCGCCCTCTCGGCGTAGGGTTTCCAGGAACCCGGCCAGGTTGGTGTCGGGCTTCATGGCAGGCCGCGAGTCGGGAGCCGCCGATCACGGGCCGCGCTCTCGACCACAGTGGTCCGTAGTCGCCTGGCCAGACTGGTTCGCCGGCTAATGGGCGAAAATGGAGCTGAAATCATAAACTCCCCGATCGAAGGCCGCTCAAAACCGATCAATGATCGCGGTACAGGTATTTGTAGGAGCCGATCATGATGATATCGCCATCCGAAAGGAAGTGCTCGCGAATGCGGTTGCCGTTGACGTAGGTTCCGTTTTCGGAGTTCAGGTCATAGAGCGCATAACCGCCCGGTCCAAAAGCGATCTGAGAGTGTTTGCGGGAAATGCGGTCCTCGGTGAGGTGGATATCATTATCGGGCGATCGCCCAAGCGAGGTGGTGCCCATGCCCAATACGATGACCTGGCCCTCGGTTTCCTGATTGAGCGAGATGATCTTGGGGTTGGAAATGATCATGGTTCCATCGGGGTCTTGATCCAAATCGGGCGTAGGCGGCAGGCCGTGGCTCATCATCACCGTGGCGTCCGCGTCCTCCTCGTCGGGGATGGGGGGCAACTCCGCGGGCGAGAGATCGTCCTCTTCGATTTCGGTTGGGGCCTCGGTTTCCTCATCTTCAAGATCGGGAACGGGCGGGAGATCCACCCCATCCAGGCTTTCCTCGATCTCTTCAGCGTCATCGTCGTCGAGGAGTTGGTCATCCAAACCTTCTTCCAATTCATCGAGTTCCGTGGCGATATCGTCATCGGGCAATTCATCTTCCAATGATTGAAGCTGCTCCGTGTCTTCTTCCAACTCCTCGGCGTCTTCGAGGGATTCAATCTCATCCGCGGGCGCCGCATCAAAATAATCCATGTCCGGCACCTCGCCGGGCTCCTTGTCCTCCGGAGGCTCGAAATATTGAGTGGCTAATTCATCGTCACCGTCTTGGCTTGGAGGCGAAGCCTCGTTAGCCTCCAACTCCGCTTCCGGGGGTTCGAAATAATCTACACCCTCCTCTTCCTCGGGCGCGGGCTCCATGTCATCCAATACGCGGTCCTCGAATCCCGAGGATTCTTCCCCCGACCCGGTTTCCACGGGCTTGGTTTCCAGATCGGGAGGGTTCTCCAGCTCTTCGGGAGAATCAAAGGCATCCAGGAACAGGGCTTTCATCTCTTCGGCCTCGTCCAATTCGGCCTGCTTCCCCATGTTTTTGACTTCCCAATTTTTCATTTCCTGGTTGAAAAAATCTTCTTCGAACTCGCCCAGTGTATTGCGCAACTCCAGTTCTTCTTTTTCCATGGAAATGCTATCTAAATCCGACTGGAGCTCGGTGAGAATATTGCGCAGAACCTCGTATTGGGAACGGACCTTGACCTTGATGGGTTCGGCTTCCTGCTGCAATGCTTCTAACTTGTCCGAATATTCCTTTTGAACCTTAGCGAATACCGCCTCGGAAACTTTTTCCCGCATATCTTCCAGCTTCTGAAGACGCTCTCGGGCGGTGTCCAAATCCTGCTTGAGTGTTTTCAGCGTCTCAATACCGGAAACATCGACATTGGGCATGTCATCCTTCATTGGGGAGCCTCCATTGGATTCATATGGGCTCTAGCATAGCAAATCCACCCGCTCATGAGTAGCCTGGCGATTACCAAACCCGTCACTTTTTCGCGCTTTCGGGGGCGAAGCGGTTTCAATAGAGAGCCTTGCTGAAGGCGGGATCAGTAGCTCAAATAGCGTTTTCTGAGGGAACGGAAAGCCTTGAGCTCCTGTCGTTCTTTCATCCGAATCTCAGCAATAGGGACCCCGGTCATCAGCATTTCGAGGGTCTTCTGGTTACCCAGAAGCCGGATCAGGCCGCCAGTCTCGTAGTCTTTGGCGTATTCCAGGCGGAGGGTTTGGAACAATCGGTAACCGGTTGTAATGGGATCGAAGCCCCTTGGGTCCCGCAACAGAATCTGGAGGCCGCCACAGCGTTGCCCATGGTAGGGCCCACTCTCGGGCGTGAAGAAATGCGGCACGAAGCGCACGCCCGGCAAGCGGGCCGCATTGAGCTTGGCGCAGAGAGAGACGGGTTCGATCCAGGGCGCGCCCAGGCGCTCGAAGGGCGTGTCCGTGCCCCGCCCCACGGAGAGGTTTGTGGTCTCCAGCAAGCCGATGGCCGGGTACAGCAGGGCCTGGTTGGGGTTGCGCATATTGGGAGAGGGATTCACCCAGGGCAACCCGGTTTCCTCAAACAGCATGTCACGCCGCCAACCCGCCATTTTTTGCACTCGTGGCTCGATTGCGATCTTGTTCTCGGCTTGAAACATCCGCGCGATCTCGCCCATGGTCATGCCGTGGATCAGGGGCATGGGGAAGCGGCCGACAAAGGATAGCCGGTCCGCATCCAGCATCGGCCCCTCGCAACGGGTCCCGCCGATGGGGTTGGGTCGGTCCAGCACCAGCATGTCGACTCCTGCCGCGGCGCAGGCTTCCATGGCGTAAAGCAAGGTGGTTTGGTAGGTGTAGAAACGGACGCCCACGTCCTGAACATCCAATAGCATCAAATCAATGCCCTCCAGCATCGCCGGGGTGGGCTTGCGGGTCTTCCCGTAAAGACTGTAAATGATGGCGCCGGAAACGGCTTCTTTTTGGTCGGGAATCGTGGCTTGATCGAGCTTGCTCTCAAAGCCATGTTCGGGTGAGAACCAGGCCTTGATGTGGAAACCCTCGCCATCGGCAAGCACCTGCGTGATATGGCGGCCCTCGCGATCGACCGCCGCGGCATGGGTCAACACGCCGATGGTTTTTCCCTGGAGCGGCGCGAAACGTCCCGCGGCCAGGCGGTCGAGGCCCGTTTGGACCTGAGCCCAGGTGAACGCGAACAGAAGGACCGGAAGGATCATGGCGGGGAGCCGGCTGCCATATAGTCATAGGCCAAGCGGGAAAGGCGGCGCGCGGTGGTCTTGACCCGCTCGCGTTCGTCCTGGAAGTCTCGTGAAAAAATGACCAGACCATAGCGTCTGCCATCGGGTAGGTCCACGATAGCCGCATCGTGTTGAACCCTGGAGATGGACCCGGTTTTGTGGGCGACCCTGGCGCCCGAGTCCCGGGGGATGCCGCCGGGAATCATGTCGTTGAATTCCTGAAGGCGAAGGATCTCGATCATTTTGTCGCGGCTCTCGGAGGAGAACTGGTCGGAGGAAACGCAGGCGACCATCACGGCCAACATGTCGCCCGCGCTGCATTCGTTGTTCCGCCCCAACTCAAATGCCTTGAGGTCCTCCACGCCGCGCAGCACCTGGATGTTCTCGGCGCCCAGCTCCTTCATCAGCGCGGTGGTCTCGACCGGATCCGCGATTTGGATCAGGAGGTTGGTGGCCAGGTTGCTGGAGCGGGCGATCATGGCGGTGATCAGCTTTTCCAAGGGCAGGGCTTTGCCCATATGCTCGTAAAGCGCCTCATCCGAATCCACGGTGATTTGAAAGGGCGACCCGTCCACAATGCTTTTGAACTCGTTCTTGATAGGAACAGCCTGATCCAGGTGGAGGCGGCCCTGGTCGATCAATTGGAAGAGCCGCATCATCACGGGTACTTTCATGGTTGAAGCCGCGTGCATGCGGTCCCCTTCGTTGATGTACAGGCTCCTACCCGAGCCCAAATCTCGGAAGGCGATGCCATAGGTCGCTTTTTGCCCGGTAATCGCGGCGAGCATGTCCCGTTTCAGGTTTTCGAGGCCGCGCACCGGGTCGCCAGCCGTGCTGGGCGCCAACAGCAGGTTGGCGATAAGAAAGAAAAACATGCGCCGCTCCCTCGGGTGGATTTCGCTTTGCTATGATAGTCGTAAGAATTATAACCAAAGACAACCGGAGGCTGTACCCCTGTGCGCGGATATGAATCCCGGCAGGGCGTGAGGTTGGCGGCGGGAAGGAGCGCCCAGGATGAGTGGCAGAAGGATTATCGTCGTTTCAGGCGGCGTGTTGGCGCTCTTGCTGGTGGCGTGGTACTCGCTGGTCATGATTTTGCGTGGGAAACCAAACTATGAAGCCGCGCGGCTCCACCCGGGACTTCGCGGTGCGGAGCCCCTCATTCGGCAGGATTACGTTCTCGAGGTCGGCCCCGAGCGGGTGCAACTGACCAAGGCCTATCTGGCCGCCCATAACCGCGCCCTCGCGGAACAACTTCCCCAAGGTGATGATGCCGCAAGCATCCAATTCGATCCTCAAATTGTGGTGGTCCATTGGACCGCCATCGATACGCTCGCGGAGACGGTGGATTATTTCAATCCCACGCGCATTCGCTCGGATCGCGGTATTGTGGCCGATAGCGGGGCCCTCAATGTAGGAGTCCAGTTCATCATCGACCGCGACGGCGCAATTTACGCCTTTTACCCGGAAAATGTTATGGCGCGGCATGTGATTGGCCTCAATCATGTTTCGATCGGCATTGAGAACGTGGCCAATGCCGACCTCGGCGCGATCGAGAAGGAGGGCGTGCTGCCCATGACCGACGCACAGTTGGACGCCAATGAGGCCTTGATCCGCTACCTGGCCGGCAGGCACCCCCGGCTAGGGTATGTCATCGGCCACCTGGAATACACCGACCTGGAGGATCCCGAGCATCCCGCGCATCATCTTTTCCACGAAGACGATCCGAACTACCGAACCGAAAAGACCGACCCCGGCAACAGGTTCATGCGCGCGCTTCGCGCCCGCTTGAGGGATGCGGCCGGTTCTTAACCGCGAGGCCCTCCAATTTCAACGCAGGTCCAGCGGCCCGAGGCAATCTCCTGCTCCAGCAGATACGTCCGGCCGTCATCGCCAACCACGCGGAAGTAGCGATGTTGGGGGGTGCGCCATTGGCGAAGCACCCGTTCAATCCGGATCTTCCTTCCCTCCATCGTGAAACGCGTGGGATATTCATCGGCCTGATATCCAGCGTGGCAAACAACCTGAATTTCCAATGCGAGTTTTCTCATTCCCCTGCCGCATTCGCTCTCGCACACATGTGTCAGGGGCAGGGCGTGGGGTCATCGGTGTTGATGTAGAGAAAGTCCAAGACCGTAGTGATGCCGTCATCGTCCGGGTCCCCGGCGAATGCTTGTGCCCAGAACGGGGCCAGGTTCCAGATATCCTGCAAGTTATTGCAGCCGTCCATATTGAAGTCGAAAAAAGTCGGGTTCGCGGATACCAGAAGCCAGCCTTCGGCTATGGCGAGACGCTCCAATTCATCGTTGACCGTGGCCTTTACAAGTGTGGTTTCCGAGGGTGGCGGAGTTAGAGTGACCGAATTGCCATTGGGAACGAGGGGTGTGGGCGGATCGGCGCTCCAATCCGTTTGAACATTGGGAATGGCGCAATCTATTGCCACCTCAAAAACCGGAGGAAGCAAACCCCGGGCATTTGAACCGGGGCGCATCACGGCTCTCAGACTGTCATCCAAGGTTAATGCCGCGGAATTGGAAGTGGCCATACCGCAGGGGCCCGTGACCTCGCAATCATAAAAGCCTTCGTCGGCGGGTGAAACCTCGGTGATGATGAGCGTCCTCCCTATCTCGCCAACGAGAGGCAGATTGTCCTTACGCCATTGGAAAGCAAATGGGCCTTCTCCGGTGACGCGTACCTCGAATTGAACATCGGCGCCGGGGCAGGCCATATTGTCCTCAGGGTGGTGGATGACGGCGGGAGACACGCATGGCGGAAGGGAAAGCCTGAGAACAAATGCATCGATGGATGAATCAAGAGACGGATCAAATGCGCCAGCCGTGGTAGGGAAATCCGGTGATTGCGTCAGTCCCGTCACGTGGGGATTTGAGTAGGCATCCAATGCGATTCCGTTACCGGTATCTCTGTCGGTCCCACCCAGGAAAGTGGCATAGCTTAGCGCCGCGCCATCGCTGTTCAGGCTGGCGACAAATGCATCCGAAAATCCGTCGAGGCTGTCGTCAAATGCGTCGAGCGTGATAGGGAACCCCCCGGATAGTGTTTGGCCGGTGATATAGGCTTTTCCGGATGCATCGACCGCAATTCCATGGGCAGTGTCAGATGCGGCTCCACCCAAAAAGGTGGAGTAGTCCAGGTCCGTTCCGCTCGCATCGAGTTTGGTGACAAAAATATCCCCGCCCCCGTTATAGGTTTCGTTGTAAGCGCCTGAAGTGGTGGGGAATCCGCTGGAATCGGTTGACCCAGTGACCAAGACCCCGCCGCTAGGATCCGTGTCGATTCCCAGGCCGAGGTCCGCGCCGGACCCACCCAAATAAGTGGAGAAGAGGAGCGCGGAGGCGTCTTGGCTGAGTCTCGTTACAAAAACATCCTCCTCTCCGTTGTGGGTTTCGTCAAAGGTGCCTGGCGTGGTAGGGAAATCGCTGGAACGGGTGAGGCCCGTAATGAGCGCCTCTCCATTGGCATCCAGCGCCAGTCCTCGGTTTAGATCAATTTCCGAGCCTCCTAGGTAGGTGGCATTGTCCAGGCCGCTGCCGTTTGCGTTCAGCCTTGCCACGAATACATCCCTTTTCCCGTTGAAGGACTCGTCAGCCGCACCCGGCGTGGCGGGAAAGTCCAGGGAGGAAGTATTGCCGGCGACATGGGCGTTTCCGTATGCATCCACCGCGACGGACACCGCAAAGTCGAGGTTGGAGCCGCCCAAAAATGTGGAATAGGCCAGGTCATCGCCCTCGGCGCTCAATTTGACCACGAACCCGTCGTAAGATCCATTGTGCGTTTCGTTGAATGCGCCGGGCGTCGTGGGAAAATCGCTGGAGAGGGTGTAGCCCACCACGAATGCGTTTTCCAGATCGTTTACCGCGATACCGAGGCCGATATCCCGGTTCACCCCCCCTAGATAGGTAGAATAACCCAACGCGCTTCCATCGTTAATCATCTTGCTGACAAAGACATCGAAGTCGCCATCCAGCGTTTGGTCAAATGCGCCCGTGGTGGTAGGAAAGAAAATGGAATGGGTTTCTCCTGTGACATAGACATTTCCCATGGGGTCGAGGGCAATTGCATTTCCCACGTCACCCTCATGATGACCGAGAAAAGTGGAATAAATTAAAGAGGATCCGGCGCTGTTCAGCTTGGTAATGAAAGCATCCTCGTTGCCGATGAGCGATTCCTGGAAAGCGCCGGCGGTAGTAGGGAAACCAATTGAAAAAGTACGACCGGCAATGAAGGCGTTCCCAGAGGTATCCACCGCGATTCCGAAGCCGAAATCAATATGTGCTCCTCCCAGGTAGCTGGAATAAACCAAGCCGGAGCCGTCAGCATTCAGCTTGGTCACAAAGGAATCGACCTGGCCGCTGTTCCAGGTTTCATCAAAGGCGCCCGGCGTGGTAGGAAAACTGGATGACCGGGTATCCCCGGTCACATGCGCATTGCCGAAGGCGTCGAGCGCGACGCCCCAGCCGGACTCTAAACCCGCATGTCCTAAAAAGGTGGAGTAAAGCAGCGCGCTTCCTGTATCGTTCAGCCTCGTGACGAATACATCTGTGCTGCCATTGTAGGTTTCGTCAAAGGCCCCGGCCGTTGTGGGGAAGGCGATGGATCGGGTCTCGCCGGTGATGAAAACATGATTGCTGGCATCCACGGCGATGCCACGGCCTTCATCCCAGTCGGATTCACCGAGAAAGGTGGAAAAGATCAGGCCCGTTCCCGCGCTGTTCAACTTCGTTACGAATACATCCGCACTCCCACTTTGGGTTTCGTCCCATGCTCCGGGAGTGGAGGGAAAATCGTTCGAACTGGCATAGCCGGTGACAATGGGGTTGCCGGACCCATCCAAAGCAATTGCATGCGAAACGTCAGAAGAATTGCCTCCAAGGAAAGTGGAAAAAAT
>JBGTRP010000292.1:0-8106 GCA_041940685.1 Acanthopleuribacteraceae bacterium | reverse complement strand
CGCATTCAGTGCCAGGGAAAGATCTCGGAGCTGTCGGCGGGTCAGGCCAACCGGTACCGGCTGCGGGTGAACCAAAACCACCGGGCCGCGGCCGCGTTGTTACAGGAACGCGGTTTTCAGGTGGATTGGGTCCACAAAAAAGAACCGGAGTTGGAAGCCCTGCTCGCGGATGGACAAAAACCTAGGGACCTTTTCAAGGTGCTGATCGGCCAGGGCATCCAAATCCGCAAACTCATTCCCCGCAACTATACGGTAGAGGAAATTTATCGCAAACACGTATCCATAGGCGGTGCCCATGAGCAGCAAAAGTGAAATCTATGCCCAGGGTTACGAGAAATGGGAGGGATCGCGCGGCCGCGCCTTGCCGCCCTGGCTGCTGATCGCCAAGGCCGGCTTCAAGAATGTGGTCAAGCCCTCCGGCTGTCTCGGCCGTTTCCTATTCATTTTCGGGTTCATCATTCCGCTGGGCAACTATTACTTTATCGTGATCGTGGGCTCACTGGCCCGTTTCCAGATCGAGAATCTCAAGAAATATGAATTCTTCCGCCAAATGGCGCTCACCCTCAACCGGGAGGCCTTCGACCTGACCGAGGCCGTCATCCACATGAACAACATCCTTTGGCCATCGCTGGTGTTTAGCCTAGCGGGCATGATTTTTTACGGAGCGCAACTAATCAGCAAAGACAAGCAGGCCAACGCCCTACAGGTGTACTTCTCCAAGGCGATCAGCCGAACCGATTACGTGTTGGGCAAGTTCTTGGCCGTGGGCTTCCTCACCAGCATCGTGAGCCTGATCCCCTCCGCACTGATTCTTTTCCTCGGCCTGCTGTTTACAACCGACCATGTCGCCTTCCTGGCCGAATCCTGGTACGTCCCCATCCTCAGCGGGTTGTATTGGATATTTCTCACCCTCACCATCGGCAGCATCACGCTCTACTTTTCCTCTTGTTTCAACAAAAGTTACATGGCCGGCGTGGGCATTATCGGGTTTCTCATCTTTTGCTGGGTGTTCTCTCAAATCTTGGTTTTCATCTTCGGTTCGAGCGACTTCCTGGAAGGGCTCGCCATTCCCATGAGCATGCACGCGGTAGGCGAGGTCATCTACAAGCTGAAGGTTTCCTCCTTAAGCGCGGTGGCCTGGCAAGTCTTTGATCTCATTCTGATTTGCGGCGCCATGATTTATCTGACCTTCCGCAATATTCAACCCGTGGAGGTCGTCAAATGAGCGTCATTCAGGTAGAGCAGGTATCCAAATGGTACGGCGAGGTTTCGGCTCTTAACGACATCAATCTGGAGATTGACAGCGGGATCCTGGGTTTGCTGGGTCCCAACGGCGCGGGAAAATCCACGCTACTGAAACTGATGTCCGGCCAACTGGAGCCGAGCCTGGGCCGGATACGGGTGTTGGGCAGAGAATACATCCAGCATTCGGGCAAGCTCGGCGGCATGGTCTACCAAATGCCCTCGCTTTTTTCCAAGATCGGACTCTGCCCGGAGCAGGACAGTCTGTGGGATGAATTCAGCGGTCCGCAGTTCCTTTCCGCCATGCTGGCGCTCCAAGGCTGGGGGAAACACGAGGCGGACCAACGCACGGCCGCGTTAATCGGCCTGATGCAATTGGAAAGCGCCGGCAATCGTAAGGTAAGCGGGTACTCCAAGGGCATGCGCCAAAAGCTCCGCATCGCCCAAAGCATCGCCCATCAGCCGGAAGTTCTCTTTTTGGATGAGCCCCTGACGGGCATTGACGCCAGCAGCAGGGTGCTGATCTCCGACATTATTCGCGATTTGGGCGATCATGGCGTAACCGTGGTGGTGAGTTCCCATATTCTTCACGAGGTCGAAGAGCTTACCAAGGATATGGTGCTCATCAATCAGGGCCAGTTGCGCGCGCGCGGGAACGTTTATGAAATTCGCGAGCTCCTCACCGATCACCCACTGCAATTGGAGCTCACCGTGGATGAACCCCGCCGCCTTGGCAGCGCCTTCCTCGCCCGTGATCATGTGGTCAAGGTGGAGCTCAATCACGAAAACCCCAACAAGATCATTGTTTTCACCCAACACCAAAACCAGTTCTTCCTGGATCTGCCCGAGATTCTCGAACGGGAGAATATCCATATCCGCGGCCTTCAAGCGGAGGACGAGGATATGGAATCGGTATTCAAATATTTGGTCCATTAGGCGGTCACGATGAAATTGAATTTATCACAACTCCACCTTTCGTGGACCCTGGCCACCCTGACCGCGCGCCGTATCGCGCGGCGACGCCATAGCTGGTTCTTCCTGCTGGTGGGCCTCCTCCCATGCTTGATTTCCCTATTCTGGATTCTGACCCACCTTTCCTCGGAGATCCACACGCCAACCAAGCCCTACGGCATCTTTCTCTATACCCAAAGCGTCTACTATCTTTCATTTTTTCTTCCGCTATTGGCGATCTTCCTGGGTTTGGGAGTCATTTCCGACGAAATAGAAAGCAAGAATATCACCTATACCCTGGTGCGGCCGCTCAACCGCCTTTCCATCGTCGGCGGCCGGCTCATGGGGCATCTGCTCGCGGCTTTCGGCATCCTCGCCATTTGTTTTTTCGGCAACTATTTCGCCAATATGCTGTTCCAGGTGGAAGACCTGATTCGCAAGCTCCCCAACCTGCTGAACGGCCTGTTTATTGCCTGCTTCGGCCTGCTTGCCTATCTGAGCGTGATCGCCCTCTTCGGCACCTTCCTGAAACGTTTTGCCATTCTGCTCTCCATTTTCTGGCTCGGGCTCGACACGGTGTTCAGCCTGATCCCGGTGGCGACCCTGCAATCGATCAGCATCCGCTACCGCATGCTGGCCAGCTATTGGGAGGCTCTGCCCCAGGTATTGCCCTCCGCCACGGCTATAGAGTCCAGCTCCGCCATTGGAAACGCGATCGTGTGCCTGTTATTCGGGCTGGCGAGCTGCGCCCTGATGACCGGACGAATCTCGCGGGAAATCGTCTTATCGGATGGCGCGCGCTAGCTTATTGACCCGCCCATGACGCCGCCAGGCTATTGCCGCTTGCTTGGAAAGAATATGCTGGCAATGGGCGCAAGTAGAGTTGTAACGCCGTTGTGAAAAAAAATTTTGCTTTCGTTTCGCTAACCAAATCCCGACATTGCGACGCGTTCCGCGGATTCCGCTCCGAATCCCTGATTCAACCTTTCAGGAGACCGGACCAAGCCCACAAAACGGCGGAAAACAAGGGGCATCCGCCATCCATGTCGCAACCGTGCGGACAAGCCTACCAGCCGGGCCAATTTCCGCAAAGTCTGTGGAAATCTTTGTGGAAAATTTATTGCCAACCTCCGCGAATCTCTTGTTCTCAGCCAAATCCAAGCGTCTTTCACCCGATTGGGTGCAATGACATAGACCTTGCCGGGCTTACCTTTTTGGGTTTCACCACATGAAAACCATTTCACAAAGGCGGCGCAGGCCATGTTGTCGGCGGGCCTTCGTCAGACCCTGTGGAAATTTTGTGGAAAACGTCGTGGAAGCGCGACCATAAAGGGTTTTCGAGAGGTGGCCCGCCTCGGCTTCAGGACCCATGGCAACCGATCGGGTTTTCATTCGGCACGGTTCCCCCATTCCGGTCCGGGCTCGCCCCACCGGCCCTGAGGTCAAGGGTTTCCAGGGGAATCAGGCTGACCCATTTCTGATCAAACCGTTTCACAACCCATGGTGACCTGGATCGGTCATGGAAACGAATTCCCCAACCTTTTGAACGGAAATCAGCCAAAGGAAAAACTATTGCAGTTTTCAGGAAGCCAGATCGAAGGATTATTACCAAATCGTAATTTTACGTGAGACAGCCAACCGCCACTCTCTTTTTTAGCATCCCATCCATGAAGTCCAGCCCAAAATTTCCATCTTCAACACGGCGGGGAAATACCTTATGCCCCTCAAAAAAAGGTTGGCGACGAACCGGCCTAACATGGCCTAAAAAAACGACCTTCCCGCGCCTAAGGCCGATCACCTCATTTTCCTCAAAAGCTGTGGAAATGTTTGTGGAAAACCCGGCCCAAAAGGGCTCAAATGCTTGCCTCCCCAACATTGCCAACATCTTAAACACGATCGGGTGCAATGGCTCAAACCTTTGATTCAATTACTTTTTTCTTGACAAATCAGCTCAAGTTAATTTGTAAAATTCAAAAAATGTGACGTTCATCACAAAAATTGTTCGCGGCTGTGGAAAATTTGTGGAAAAGTACGCAACCTCATGGCTCAGAGGCAATTATGCCGAGATTCCTTTATCGAAGCGGGCGGGATCGGGAACGAGAAAGGAAATGGGTCGTTCCGAGACGCGAACCAGGCTGACCCGTTGGTTCAACAGATCGCCATCCACCTGCCCGGCGAGAGAATTGTCTGGAAGGCGAAGCCTAACCTCGCGGGCGGCGAAGGAAAGCACATGCCGATGGCGTTCAGGCCGGCCGCGCAGGATGCCGAGAAAAAAGGTCAGTGCGGACCAAAACCCGCCTCGTTGCAAGGCCAAAACCCGAAAATGCGCGGATGTCGGATCCGCATCTCGCGAGGCGATAAAGGAGCCCGCGTAACGCTTGATTCGAGTCACCACAACCCAACTGGCTTCAAATGGCGGCATTTCGTCGAGGCCAATCTGAAAAAGGGGATAATCATAACTGAACAGGGCCTTTAGGCTAGGCATCAAAAAAGCCGCCCTGCCGAAACGATTTTTCGCTCGCTGGGAAACGAGTGAAAGGATATGGGCGTCGATGCCGTTGCTGTACTGCATCAAAAAAAGACGCCCTCGATTGGTTATTCCGGGCAGAAAGGCCAACCGCCGCCCGTTTTCGATCATATGAATAAACGCATCCATGCGCCGTGGGACGCCCAACTCCCGGCTCATGACATTGGTCGTTCCCACGCCCCAAAAGGCCAACCCGTCAAAGCGCTGTTGCGCATTGATGAAATGTAGTAGTGTGCCGTCTCCACCGATACAGATGACTCGCGAAGCGGGGTGGATTTCGCGACAGCGGACACGGAATGCATCCAGGTCGGACAGGGTTTCAACCAATCGGGTCCTATGTCCGCGGGCAATCAGCCGTCTGGACAGCTCCTGGGCCACGGCACCGCCCTTGCCCTTGCCCGATACCGGGTTGTACACACAAACGATATCCAAAAATCCGTCTCCTTGACGCTCGGCCAGCAACCCGCTCGATCATTCGAAAGCCTAAATTCAGCTTCGCCGCGCCCCCGGGCGTTCGGAAACCCCGAAAAGCCAGGGTTTTTTACATGCCGACAATCCGCGAACCCGAGCGGAGAGTCCAGCCCCATCCAAGCATTATCGGACTCCTAACCAACTTTACACGCTCTCCCCGGCTCGGTAGAATCCTGGGAAGCCGACCACCCGATCCGAAGCGCGGCCCGGCATGCAACCGGGCTCAGTCGCAACCCAAATAAGATCCCCTCAGGAGGACTACCGGCCATGACACCTAAGCCCACCCGGCCAACCTGGGACCAATATTTTATCAACCTCATGCATGAAATCGGGAAACGAGGGACCTGTGACCGCGGTCAGAGCGGCTGCATTATCGTGCGCGACAAGCGCATCATCTGCACGGGCTATGTGGGCTCGCCTCCCGCCATGCGCCACTGTGACGAGGACGGGCACATGATGAAAAAGGTCATCGATGACGATGGAACGGTTCGGCGTCATTGTGTGCGCACCATCCACGCGGAACAGAACGCCATTTGCCAGGCGGCCAAATACGGCACGTCCATCAAGGACGCCACCCTTTACTGCACCATGGAGCCCTGCCGGACCTGCGCCATGCTGATCATCAGCGTGGGAATCCGAAAGGTAGTTGCCCTCAAGAAATACCACGCCGCCCAGGACACCCGCGACCTTTTCAGGGAGGCGGGCATCCAATTGGTGGTCATGGTAGATCAGGTACAAGAATACGCCGACCAATAACGAAGCTCACAGGAGGAGAATGCGCCTATTTCCCTTTCATGCGTCGCATGTTGCGCAGATAGGTGGGAATGTCGAGGTCGTTTTCGTCTTCAAACCCCAAATTGTTGGCGCCGTAGTTCTGAGGTGCCATCAACACTTCCTTGATGGTTTCATCCGGGGTGGCGAGCTCCGCGGCGTCTTGGGCTACCAACGGCTTTCGATCCTCTAGGATTTCCGTTTTCTGTTCGCGCTCGGGGGGGCGCTGCCGCGCGTCCTCGTTCTTGGCGCGAGCCTTGGGAGCTTGCCGCGAAAAGCGCGGGTCATTGGCCCTTTTTGGCGGCGTCTCTCCCCGCCCGTCGGCGTCTCCGCGTCCGGGTTGGGTAACGACCTTTTTGACGCTGCGAAAGGTAAGCCCTCCACGGCCCTTGTTATCGCTGGACCGCGAGCGCTCGCGGTCGCGAGGATGGTATTCCACCACATTGGGCTCGCGCGGCGTTTCCAACTCGCGGCTGGGGGTGCTGAATCCCGTTGCGATCACGGTCACCCGAACGCTGCCGGCCATCTTTTCATCGGTCACCGCGCCGAAGATAATTTCAGCGTCGGGATCGCAGGCTTCCTGAATAAGCGTGGCGGCATCATTAATTTCGTTCATCGTCAGGTCCGGACCGCCGACAATATTAAGCAGAACGCCGCGCGCGCCATTGACGCTGGCGTCCTCCAGCAGCGGCGAGGAAATCGCCAATTGCGCGGCTTCCAGTGCTCGATTTTCGCCGGATGCCGCGCCGCTTCCCATTAGGGCTACGCCCATGCCTTCCATGATGGTCTTGACATCGGCGAAGTCGAGGTTGATAACCCCGGGCACATTGATCAGGTCGCTAATTCCCTGCACCGCCTGGCGCAGAACATCGTCGGCAATGCGAAAAGCCTCGGTAAACGGCGTTTCCGCGGGCACGGTTTGCAGCAACTTGTCATTGGAGATGGTGATCACCGTATCCACACTGCCCTTGAGCTCCTGCAGCCCTTGTTCCGCGTTGCCGCGGCGGCGCGGACCCTCAAACCGGAAAGGCGTGGTCACCACGGCCACCACCAACGATCCCAACTCCGTGGCCAGGCTGGCGATAATGGGCGCGGCTCCCGTGCCCGTACCGCCGCCGAGGCCCGCGGTCACGAACACCATATCGGCCCCTTCCAGGTGCTCGATGATGCTGTTGGTATCCTCTAGCGCCGCTTCCCTGCCGATTTCGGGCTTGGCCCCGGCGCCGAGGCCCTTGGTGATCTTGCCGCCGATTTGGATTTTCACGCCGGCCTTGGAACGCCGCAGTGCCTGCGCGTCCGTATTGGCCACGACGAAATCCACCCCGGAAACGCCGCCCTCGATCATGCGATCAACGGCATTGCCTCCGGCTCCACCCACTCCCAGCACCTTGATATTGGCCCCCGGAGTCGGCGTCATGTCCTCTTCGAACTGAAGATTCAATTTGGAATTATCGTCGCCGAACTGAATCATAATGCTCTCCTCGTCGCCTGGACTGCCGAATTTTCGATAGCATTCGGCAATTGGAAGGATGAACCCATAGAGGGTCATTCTAACACAAGATATGGTGTTAAGACATGTTTATACCACAATAATCTGTACTGTGACATAACTCAAATACGGATCTGATGATGAGGCGAAGGTTCCCCGTGCCCAATTTCAACTCCAAGCAACTGGGCCGAAGGTGCCGCGGTCATCTGGCGTTCAAGGCTTTCAACCCGGCTGATGGTTCCGCGGCACTGCCGGCGAGGCCCCCTTTTTGGGCGGCCTCATTTTTCCGGGGCCTTGCAATCGGCCGCCGATTCGGCCAAATCCTGTCGATCGGCATCCGGGTTCGACTCGGGTTCGGTTTGCAAGGGTAAATCCAGGCCATGCGGGAAAGCGGAGAAAAAGGTTCAGGCCGGCTTCAGATAGAAGCGGATGCCCACCCACGGACCGATGAACGCCCCCTATATGTAATCGGCAAGGAAAAAATCTTTAATCCGCTTGTACAGCTTTTTTACGCCGGTTTCGAGATGGTTTCCCGTTAATTGATCAAGGGTTTGCCCGAATTTGATTAGGCCGATCGCGGTGGAATACGCGGGCGAGGAGACGACGTCCACGAGGCCGCCAATACCGATCGGTTTGCCCAAACGGGCGGGCAAGT
>JBGTRP010000291.1:0-8119 GCA_041940685.1 Acanthopleuribacteraceae bacterium | reverse complement strand
CATACCGAATGGCCAGCTTGTCCCATTCACCGATCCCCACGTCATAGGCGCTGGAAAGATCTGGTTTGCCGTCCTTGAGGGTGATTAGGGGGGCCGGGTAATCCATGACCGAGGCCCGATTCTGGTTGCTGGAGGCGAAATTGTGGGCCAGTCCGAGCGTGTGCCCCACCTCATGGGCGGATAACTGGCGAATGCGGGCCAGGGCCAGGGCGACCGGGTCGCGGTTGGGATCGTTTTCGGCCTTATCTTCTCCGAAGGGGATGACGCCCTCGAAGATGAGCCGGTCCTGGCGAACCCGCAAGGACCCCAGGGTCACATGCCCCTTGATGATTTCACCCGTGCGCGGATCGATTACGCTGCCGCCGTAGCTCCATCCCCGCGTGGAGCGATGCACCCATTGAATCACATTGTAGCGAACGTCCATGGGATCCGCGCCGGGCGGCAATATCTCCACCCGGAAACCATCCTTGATGCCGGCCGCCTCAAAGGCCTCCTTCCACCAGGAGGCGCCCTCAACCAAGGCCTGTTTAATCTCCTCGGGCGCTCCGGAATCCACGTGATAGACCAGCGGCTCCACAAGCTCCGAGCCATGCTGACCCGGGTTCTTGCGCACCAGGCGGTGGCGGGGCACCAACTTGCGATCCAAATCCTGATCCAGCGGGGCCGCGTAATCGCGGTAGCTGATATGGAAAGCGCCTGATTTAGGGTGAAAGGCGCGCGGTCGGAAATTCTCGTCGGGCAAGCGCACCAGCGAATAGCGCTGCCGCAGGGTAATGGCCTCCGGCGTAGGCGTCACCGTGCGCACATAACGGCCGGTAGGCTCCCCGGTAAAGGTTAGGGACACCTCGATCTCGCTATTGTCGGGGAAGGACTTGACGCGCTCGGCGTGGTAGTAGCAGCGCGAGGCGTCCAGGCGGTAATTTCCCTCGTTATTGCGTTTGAGCCGCCGAACCACGCCGTGCTCATCGCGGAAAACGAAGGACCCCAGATCCACGAAAACGACGCCATTTTCCTCGGCCGCGATCTCGGCGCCCCAGAGCGTGGAGGCGGCAAAACTCTCGGCCACGGCCCGCCTCTCCATGGGATCGTCGGAATGGGCGCGGTAGAAGAGATTGGGCTGGTGCAGAAATACTTTTTCGCCAACCCGCTTGAAGGACACGATGCGCGAGCCGCCCAACTGGCCCCGATCCAAGCCGATATCATTGGACCCCAATCCCGTGACCAGGCTGTTGACGAAGAGAAAAGGCTGATCAAATTCGGTGATGGCGAGGTACAGGGCGCCCTTGGCGTCATCCCAATAGAGGTCGTAAAAACCCTCCATTTTGCGCTTCCCCTCGGTAAACGAGGTTTCAGCCTCACCCGCAAATAAAAGTAATCCCGTCAGCCAAAGCCACATCTCCGTTCCTCCCTCTCGCGTTGCTTTACAATCGCGGTTCGAATGGAAAACGCCACGGCGATCTACACCACCCCGAAAGCCTCTCGGCCCACGTGGTGCGCCGGCCCAGCCGTGACCCCTATTAAAATCAAACTTAACTTACTATTTCCAATACGCTTCCGCAAATAAAATCCCGCGGCGCCGAAAAACGGTAGACTTGCATCCCATTGACCAGAATTTCGTACTATCATGTTGAACAGGATGCAATGAACATGGGTGAGGCTCGATTCAATTTGGAGACCGGACCATCTTCTGTCGGGGGTCCAGGCTCCAGTTACTATCCGGCATCCGGAACCGCGCTAAGGCAGAATATCCGATTTCTACAGCCTGGTTCCGCGTGTTTGCGCCGGACAAGCCTTAAAGATGAAGGAGAGTTGACATGATAAGGAACATCAGAATCTGGGCGCTTTTGCCCTTGGCATTGCTTGCCGGCCTCGCGCTTTTCGCGGCGAGCCCCATGGCCTATTTCGACAAACAGGGCGACCCGGAAATCCAATCTCTTGGCAACCTGGCCTTTGGGCCCGAGGGGGTTCTTTTTGCCGCGGATAGCCAAAGCGCAACCATCTTCGCGCTCAATATCGAGGATCGCTACCAGGACGAGGGCGAGGAACGGTTCAGCGTCAACAATATCGATGAAATTATCGCCGCCAAACTGGGGACCACCGCCGGCAAGGTTCGCATCCACGACATGGCGGTTCACCCAAAGTCCCGTCGCGCCTACCTTTCCGTGACCCGAGGGACCGGTGACAATGAAATGCCCGTCATGGTGCGGTTCAACAGAAAGGGCGATTGCGAGGAAGTGCCTCTAAAGGACATTTCCTATTCCAAGTTTGCGCTCACCGACGCGGTGGATGCCGACGCCAAATCGCGCAGAGGAAGGCCCTTGCGGCCACAGGCCATTACCGACCTGGGCTATTTCGATGGCGAACTTTTCGTGGCCGGCCTCTCCAATGAGGAATTCTCTTCCAAGCTGCGGCGCGTCAAGTTCCCTTTCCAAGAAAACGCCGGCACCACCAGCCTGGAGATCTACCATGGCGCCCACGGTCAATATGAAACCGACGCCCCGATTCGCACTTTTCTCTCCTACAAAATTAAGGATGAGCCCCATCTGTTGGCCGCCTTCACCTGCACCCCACTGGTCACCTTTCCCCTCGCGGACCTGCAGCCCGGCAAACACGCCAAGGGTAAAACCGTGGCCGAATTGGGCGCGGGCAACCGTCCGCTCGACATGGTGCTGTTCAGCAGGGAAGGCAAGGATTACCTGGTCATCGCCAACAGCAACCGGCTGGTCATGGTGCTTCAGGTCAACGATCTCGACAAGCAAAAGCCCATCACCGAGCCGGTATCCGCCTGGGGTACGGAAGGCGTTGCCTATACCTCGGTCCCCGCTCAAGGCGTGATGCAGTTGGCCCGTCTCGATGAGGAAAATCTGATCGGCGTTCAGCGCGGCATCGAGGACGGCAGCCTGAATTTGCGCTCGATTTCGAAAAAGGCCTTGCTGGGCATCTTCGACTAAATCCCGCTAGCCGCCTTGGCGGTCAAAATCTTTACTTTTGTGTCAAGATTTGGGAACGCCAATGCGGCAGTTGCAAGAAACAAGCAGCAAGCGGGGGCATCGCAAACTCAACTTGTTGCTTGGAGCTTGTTGCAGCGGGATGCCGGTAAACCCTTTTCGGTTCACCTTGATCGGCTGGGAGGCATCCCGCTAGAAAACCAAGGCTCCCGGGACCGATGGTTCGGGGCTCGGGAGCCGCTTGCCTATTGCTTGAAGCGCAGGTCCTCGTACCATGGATCGCGCACATCCAGGGGCACGGCGCGCGGAATCATTTCAAAATCGCCCGCTCCGAATCGCAGTTCCAGGAACAGCATGGGACCCTCGTTGCGGTATTGAAACGAGGTGTGAATGTAGACCAGCTCATGCTCGCCGTAACGGCGGGGGTTGTTCATGGTATGCATGGCGTAGTGGTCGCCGGTAAATACATAGCGCACCTTGCCGAGCAGCAACGGGACCACGGCGCTGTTCCAGTTGCTTTTTCCCGTATAGGTAGCGTAGGGATCGGCGCCGGGCTCGGGCTCGGTATCGTTGAACAACCGGAAGTGCATCAGCACGAAAACATGGTCGTATTCCGCATGGTCGGCCACCTGGCGTTCGATGAAATCAAGATCATGGGGCTCGAAGATGTTCTTGGCGTCCAGGCATATGTACTTGTTGCGATTGATGATGACGACCTTGTTGCGCAGACCGCCATGTTGCTCGAACACCGGTATATTGCGTAGATCGTGATTGCCGGCCACCCAAAAATTGGGCGCCGGCAAACCCCCGAAAATGCGGTCCATCATTTCCCATTCCTGTTCCGTGGTGTAGCGGGTCAGATCGCCCATGCAGAAATGGGCCGCGGGCCGCAGCCGCTTCAGTTCGCCGGCAAAGGCTTCCAGTACGTTTTCCGTGTAGATCAGCGGCTCGTCAATGCCTCGCTGCGTTTTGACCGCCATTCCGTAGAGGTGCCCGGAAATGAGCACGTGATGCGGTTCCGGCAATTGAATGACCGCCGCGATTTCGGGATCGTCCGGATGGGTTATCACCGGTTCCGGCTCCCGCTCGCGGGGCGGGGGCTCTTTTTGCGCGCAGGCCGTCAACATCAAGGTTAACAGCGGCGCGCAGGCCCATCCTAAGCGGCAACGCGAGATCCCGGTTTTCAGGTTTGCCACGAATAAGAAGACACATAGCCAAAAGACTGAAAAAACAATCAAAACCATCACCCGATCCCCTATTTGAAAAACACTATCATAGCCGCTCCGCGTGGCTGGGAGTAGCCCCTTTTCATCCATGTCGGGGAAGACAGCGAAAGGAGATGTTTTGGGAATCGGTACCGATGGAACGCGAGGAAGATCCCGAGAATACGCAATCCTCGGGGCTGGAATTTAAAATTTTTAAATTTAGACTTGATCTAAAATTAATAATATGTTAATTTTTAAGAATGAGAAAGGATAGCCAGCGCCTAGAAAGCATCAAAAACATGCTCGTCGCCCATGGCGTCCGGCCCACCATTCACCGCATTCACATCGCTCAGTACGTGCTCGATGTAGCCGACCACCCCACCGCCGATGATGTGTTGGCCTGGGCGAACCAGAACCTACCCAAAATCAGTAGGGCCACGGTTTACAACACGCTTCGCGAGCTGAGCCAGGCCGGGCTCATCCGGGAGTTCCGCTTTTCGCAAGTGTCGAAAACCGTCTATGACAAGAACACGGAACACCACTTCCACTTCTACGATCAGGCCTCGGAAACATTTCTCGATCTCAATGCCGAATCCGTGAAGGTGGATATCCAACTACCAACTTCCTTCAAAATCAACTCCGTCGACATCCTCATCTCGGGCAACCGTTCTGAATAAGCCATCATGGGCTTAAACAGAAGGGAATTGTGGCCAGTAGAATGAGTTCGTCCAAGGTCCGCCCTGTTATGGGCGGTCAAAACCTGGCGTGGGCTTTCAAAGCAAAGCCGGCCCTTCCTTCTCAACTTCCCAGGACCCAACAAACCCATTACCGCCGCGAATCCACGGGCATTCGAATGCCTTCCGGATTAACGGTAGAGGTTTGTTCAGTCGATCCTAAGGAGCATTCATCTCATGAAAGCACGATTTTTCCTATTAATTACCGCGGCCGTCAGTTTGCTAGGCCCGCCCCTGGCGACCATGGCCTCGGATGAACCCAGTGGAGGTAAAGCAGAAATGAAATCCAATCAATTCTGGTGGCCTGAGCAGCTCGATCTTGCGCCACTGCGCGCCCACGATCCCAGGTCCAATCCTTACGGAGAAGAATTCAACTACGCCAAGGAATTCGAAACCCTTGATTTAAAAGCAGTAAAAAAAGAAATCAATGAGCTTTTGACTACTTCACAAGCATGGTGGCCCGCGGATTACGGCAATTATGGACCGTTTTTCATTCGCATGGCCTGGCATAGCGCGGGCACCTACCGGCAAGCGGACGGCCGAGGGGGCGCCGCCGGAGGCCAAATGCGCTTCGACCCGCTCAATAGCTGGCCGGACAACGCCAACCTGGATAAGGCCCGCCGTTTGCTCTGGCCCGTCAAGCAGAAATACGGGCGAAAGCTATCCTGGGCGGACCTGATGGTTCTGACAGGCAATGTCGCCATGGAAAATATGGGTTTCAAAACGCTTGGCTTTGCCGGCGGCCGTGAGGATGACTGGGAGCCCGATTTGGTTTATTGGGGGCCCGAATCCGAATTTCTAGGCGACACGCGCCATCGCGGCGATAGGAAGCTGGACAAGCCCATGGCCGCTACCCAAATGGGTCTCATCTACGTGAATCCCGAGGGTCCTAACGGCAAACCCGATCCACTCGCGGCCGCGCACGACATCCGCGTCACCTTTGGACGCATGGGTATGGACGACGAGGAAACGGTTGCCCTGATTGCAGGAGGCCACACCTTCGGAAAAGCGCATGGCGCGCACCGTGCGGATCAATACGTGGGCGCCGAACCCGCGGCCGCGTCCATTGAGGAACAGGGATTCGGTTGGAAAAACAAGGCGGGCAAAGGCAAGGCCGAGGATACGGTAACCAGCGGCCTGGAAGGCGCCTGGACCTCCGCGCCGGCAAGATGGACCCACATGTATTTGACGAACCTGTTCACCTTTGAATGGAAACAGACCAAAAGCCCCGGCGGCGCAACTCAATGGATTCCCACCGATGAGTCTGCAAAAAACCTCGTTCCGGACGCGCATATAAAAGGCAAATTTCATGCGCCGATCATGCTGACTACCGACCTTTCGCTTAAGTTCGACCCCAGCTACAAAAAAATTTCCAAACGTTTCCTGGAGAACCCTCAAGAATTCGAAGGCGCCTTTGCCAGAGCCTGGTTCAAACTGACGCACCGGGACATGGGCCCACGCGCACGGTATCTCGGTGCTGAGACGCCCGACGAGGAGATGATCTGGCAGGACCCGATCCCCAAGCTGAACCATGAACTGATTGATGAAAAGGATACCGAAAAGCTGAAAGCCAAGATTCTGGACTCAGGCTTAACGGTGCCCGAACTGGTCAGAACGGCCTGGGCCTCCGCTTCCAGCTTCCGCGGCAGCGATATGCGTGGGGGCGCCAATGGCGCTCGCGTTCGCCTGGCGCCTCAGAAAGACTGGGAAGCCAATAGCCCAAAAGAACTTGCAAAGGTCCTCCAACGCCTGGAGGAAATCCAAAGAGACTTCAATCGTTCGTTTTCCGATGGGAAGCAAGTCTCCCTGGCGGATGTGATCGTATTGGGAGGCGGCGCCGCCATCGAGAAGGCGGCCTCGGATGGCGGCTACAAAAATGTGAGGGTGCCCTTCTCACCTGGCCGCATGGACGCATCTCAGGAAAATACCGATGTCCTCACCTTCGCCGAGCTCGAACCCAGCGCGGACGGCTTTCGCAACTATTTTGGAGCGGGAAGCTACCTTTCGCCTGCAGAAATGCTCGTCGACAAGGCGAACCTGCTGAATCTGAACGTGCCTGAAATGACCGTCCTGGTCGGCGGCTTGCGCGCGTTGAATGCAAATGCCAATCAAACCAAACACGGCGTGTTCACCGATCGGCCGGGAACATTGAGCAACGACTTCTTTGTGAACCTACTCGACATGGCCACCAGGTGGAAGAAGTCAGCGACGTCCGAGGGGGTGTATGAAGGCTATGATCGCAAGACGGATGAGCTGAAATGGACGGCTACCCCGGTCGATCTCATTTTCGGCTCTAATTCTGAACTGCGGGCGGTAGCCGAAGTCTATGCATTTGCGGACTCGAAGGACAAGTTTATGCATGACTTCGTGGCGGCCTGGACCAAGGTGATGAACCTGGACCGCCTCGAACAAGGACGACAGAACTAAAATCCACGGGTTGGGCGCCGCGGTGGCTCGGCCGCCACGGCGCCTCACTTGGAAGGCCCTGACCTCGAAAGGGTAGAACACATGCAAGGATTCGAACAATCCTGCATGAATTCGATCATGGTTCTCTCCTCATTCGTGCCCTGAAATGTCAAAGACGCCTAATCCGCGCCAGTTGACGGCGATCCTTGGCGCTGTTGCGCACCCGCATGAGCTTGGCGATGTCTTCCAGCCTTGCGCAGGGGACGCCGCCCACCACCTCGCGTCGCCGCCAGGCCCGGTCGAAGGGCAGGTATTCGCACTCATAGGTGGCGTCAAAAACCTGGTTACCCCGCCTTGCCCGCAGGTAGAAGCGACCGGCAAGGCGATTCATATCCAGGGGCGCTTGTACCGACTCGCCCCAGGAATAAACCTCGTAACCCAGGCCAGCCATTCGGCGGCAGAAACCATTCAACGCGACCTCCGCCGCGGGCAGCAGCTTGTTCGTACTCCAGGTGTTCGGCGAAGTCTGCACGAACTGATCCCTGTGGATCTTCTGGAACCACCGGCGGCACAGCGGGCTGCGTCAGCGGCCTTTGGCCTGTTGCAACTTCGCAAATGCCGACGCCATGGCCGACTGCTGCACAGGCTCGGGGCCACGGCGCTGGGGCTGTGCATAGCCACGGCCTGCGCCCTCAAAGCGGTTGTCACGGGGTGCGCCCCGGTCACCGCCCTGGCGTGGTGGCGCGGCATCCAGCTTCATCGACAGGCCGATGCGCTTGCGCTCCACGTCCACTTCCATGACCTTGACCTTGACGATGTCGCCGGT
>JBGTRP010000290.1:0-8120 GCA_041940685.1 Acanthopleuribacteraceae bacterium | reverse complement strand
GAGCCTGCTGAAACGCGGGGGCCAGTGGAGTACGCATCCGCCGGACGCTCGATTGAAGGTGCTGAAGCGGCCCTGGAAGGAGAGGTCCCGAAAAGCCCTGCGCCTGGCAATTGCCCCCCGTCCCCTGGCCAACCACGATCCGGCGCGGGCATTCAAAACCGGATCGCGGATGCTGTACCAAACATTTCTGGATCAGGCACGGGCTCGCGGTTTCGACAATTGTATATTTTATGACCGGCAATCCCGCGTTCTGGAAAGCGCTTTCCACAACCTCTTTTTTTTTGTTGGAGGGTCGCTGGATCACGCCCCCCGCGAGCCTGGGGCTTTTGCCGGGGATCTGCAGGGCCTGGGTTTTGGAGCGGGGACTTGCCGTGGAAGCGCCCATCCAACGCAAGAGTCTGGCCCGGGTGGAGGCGGTGGCGGCCGCCAACAGCGTTTTTGGACTGGCGCCGGTCTGCCAAATCGAGGATTGCCGCTTTTCCGAACAAGCGGCGCTGGGGCTGCGGCAGAGCGCCGGCCCGCGCGAGTACGAGCCGCTGACGCCCATGGACCATTGAGCTTGCCCTTGGAGAAACCCGAGGACCGCCCGTACAAAACCAGGGATCCGGCCCCGCCGTGAAAACAAGGCGCTTAGGAACCTGGTCAGAATTCTTCAAGCCACTCTGAAGAATTTCATCAGGCGGGGGGATCAAGCGGTTTTGTGGGTGGATTGCGATAAGCGATGCTCATAATTTTCTCTAGTTTGAAAAATTTTCATGCACTGGATATCCTTGGCGCTGGAAACCGCGCCTTCCATGGCAGAACTCCCATCGTCGCATGAATTATTTACAGTTATTTTCGTAAAAATGAAAAATCCCGCCCAGTATTTCTGGCGCAAATTTGGCGAAACCCGACCAATTTGGCCCTAACCGGTGTAAAATGATGGCGTTCAATTGGCCAACCCGGGGAGCTCTATGGCGCACTCATTGATTCTCTATGTCGACAATAACTTCGAAGCCAAGAAACGTGCGGTGATTTTATTTTTTTCCAATGACTTCGAGGTGTTGCCGGTCTCCAACCTGAAGGAAGCCCAGGCCGCGCTGCGGGTGGTGCGCCCCAACCTCGTCATTTGCGCCATGCACTTGGCCGATGGCGACGCCGATCAACTGATTCAAACCATGAAAGCCTCGGGCAAACACCGCAGTATTCCCATTATGGTCGTGGCGGAACGGATAAAGAAGGAGGATCGCGACCGGGTGCTCAAATTGGGCGCGGCAGCCTACCTTCCCAAGGACGAAGCCTCGGCGGCGCTGCTGGAAAAGGTGAAACGAACCATCGACCTTCACCGCGAGGATGTCACGGAGACTTCTTCCAGCATTTCCGGACAATTGGCCAAGCTCAAGATCGTGGACCTCATCCGCCATCTGGTCAAGGACCACGGATCGGGTTGTATTTCCATCGATGGGCGCGTCACCATGGAAATCCATCTGCGCGACGGCGAGATCGTGCATGCTCAACACGGAATTACCATTGGTAAAAAGGCGCTGTTTCGCTGCCTGAGAATCGCGGAGGCGGCATTCAATTTTCAATCCGAGGACCATCCGGTCGACCGTTCCCTGGAGGGCAACCTGCAGGATCTGTTGGAGGAAGCCAAGGTCTCCAACGAAAAGCTGATGGCCAACTTTCACCGTCTGCCGCCCGCCCATCACCGGGTTCGCATTCTCAAGCCGGAAGCGCTGCAAAAAACCAGTTTGAAGCCCGAGGCGCGAGCCGCGCTGGAGATTTGCCGCAAGCACCCGCGCATCGCCTCCTACCTGGAACGCTTCAACCTACCTGATATCCTTTGCTACGAGTACCTGATCACCTTTTTGGAGCGGGGCATTATCGAGGTAATCAGCGACAAGAAACCGGTGAAAGTCATTACCGATGCGAGCTGTGACCTGCCCGCCGCGGAGGCGGAGTCCATGGGCCTGGAAGTTCTGCCGCTCCAGCTTCGCGTCGCCAAGGAAACCTATGATCACGGGCCTTCAAAAAAGGATGCCGATCTCTACCGAAAAAAGGTCAAGGTTCTCGAGGAGGGCCAGATTCAGTTCCCCCCCGAGGAATCCTACCTGAAGCGTTACCGGGAATGGTTGCCGCAATTTGAATGTCTCTCGGTGCTGATGACGCCGGGGCTTTCCGATCTGCACGCCAAGGTGCAAAAGAGCCTTGAAACCTTTCTGGACAGCGGATTGGACGGAAAGCCCCTGCTGGCCAGCGAGATTACCACCATTACCGGCCAGACCATGTCGATCGGCTTGGGGCTCTTGGCGCGATACGCGGCCCATCTCGCGGACGAGGGCCTCACCATCGAGGTCATCGAAGAAAAGCTTTTAGAGGACTCCGCACGGCAACATATGCTGTTCGCCGTTCAACCGGATCGCTCGGCTTTGCTGCGCAAGGGCAATAGCCCGGTGCTGCTCTATTGGGATGGCGCCCGGTTTCAGGTGATCAGCCGCCTGGGCAAGGGAGAAAACGTGGTGCCGCCGCTGGTCCAGGAGGTGGTGCAACGGCTCGATAGCAAAAGCCAAATCCACGCGGCGATCGGACATGTGCGGGCCGCTCCTACCGCGGAAGCTCTAAAATCCGGGTTGACGGGCTCCATCAGCGCCGCGAAAATGCCGATCTACGCCATCGGCCCCATTTTTGGACACAAGCTTGGTGAGGGCGCGGTGGGCATCGCCTTTTTTCAAGTGAGCAAATGAACGGCGCCAGGATCGAATGGCCTGAACGAATTTAGTCCCAGAAAATTTTCAAGTCGCCCAGCGGGCCCTTGAGCTTGATGTACAGGCTGGGGCTGCCTTCATGGTGGGATTCGGGCGTCCATTCTTTGCCCGATTTTTGAAAGCCGAAGCCGGAGAGATCGCGTGAGGTTCCCGAAATCACGGCCTTGGTGCCGCGGGGAATACGAAGCTCCATGGAACCAATGTCATGATCGAGGCGCACCTCGGTATCCTGGTAAATTCGCGGCCCGAAATCCACGCTGAGCTCCCCCACGCCGCCATTGATCTTTACCTTGCGCGCCTTCAGGTTGCCCAGGTTGTAAATCTCCAGATCCCCGGTCATGAGGTGGATCTTCGCGATGCCCCGGATAATGCGTTGGTTCTCGGAGGGAAAGTTGATGTCCACATCCCCATAATTGACGTCGAACTGGAAACGCGTGATGTTGAGGTCCTCGAAACTCAGGCTCCCGAAACCGAGGCTGTTGATATCAAGTTGGAAATCGAGCTCGGCCCCGCGGGGAACCTCGGCCTTCAGGTAGGGCGCCACCTTCAGAATATGCTTGGATAGACGATTGACCGTGTAGCCGATTTTGGTTTCCCAGGTGAACACCTGTTCCTGACGGTCGAAGTACACGTAACCGCTTCCCTGCTGATAGTCGATAAGGGAAAATCCCTCGCCCTGGGTTTCGGAGCTCTTTAGCTCCAGGTTGCCGGCGCGCCCTTTCATGGAGATTTTGATATTCGCATCCTCGCCGTACATGAGAGATGCGCGTTCCCGCTCGTCCTGGGCCGAGAGGGGAGGAAGGACCATCAGCGAGAAAAGAAGTGAAATTATCTCTAACCTCAGGCGCATTCCTCCAACCCGCGGGCAAGACCTTGAAAAACATTTCATCGCTACCCCTCCCCTTCGCCATGTTGGCAGTAGTCTAGCCAAAGTCTCGATGTTTACAAACCCCATTTTTCGCGCGAAAGCCGTTCGAGCCTGGCGAAGCCCAAAGCGCCAAATGGGGTTTGGACGGGCAGGAGCTTGCGGGAGACGACTTTTTGGGATGGGAGGGGATATTTAAGTGGGCTCCAGCGCCTGGCCCGGCCGTGGATCGTCTCCATGTCCCGGACCCGCGGGAGTCCGCCCATATCCGTTAAGGCCTATTTCCCCCGAACAGGCCTCGAAAGGTGAGGGTGATGCTTCGCCCCGAGCGTTCAGCCTCAAATGTGGTGCTCTCCGGCGCCTCGTCCGTACGCAGGGACTCGAACTCTTCCAATACTTCCGTCCGATCGCCATCCAGCAGGTTCTTTCCCGCCAGGCGTAGGGAAAAACCGCGCTTCCACTTTCTTTCCAACAGGACCTCGAGATTATCCCCATATCCGATGAGCGCGGTCTCGGCGAGGAACACCTCGCGCGCCTCGCCCTGCCGCAGCCAATTGAGGCCATAGCTCGCCTTGAGCCCCGGCAAATAATGGATCAGGCCGAGGTTACAGACGTATTCGGACTGAAGGTGAAAACGGCGTGATTTTCCCGTAAGCGGATCGGTTACGCGGGAATCCTGCAGGGTCAGGTTGCCGTACAGGCTGAGGTTGGGCAGGCCCCATTTGGTGAGGGGAAGCCCTAGGTCCAACTCCAACCCGTACACATCGCCCTCGTCGATGTTGCGCGGCTGAAAGAGGTCATCGCCTATTTGAGCGGTTTCCACCCGGTCCTCGATTTTGCGGTAAAACAGGTTCAGACCGATGATGCCTTCCTGATCCGCGAGATAGTGCTCGTAGCCGAAGTCCACGCCGATCGCGAGCTCGGGTTTGAGTTCCGGGTTGCCCAGGGTGATCTGGCCGTCGCGGGGCTGGTCCCGCAAACGGAAGGGTTGTAATTCGTTGAAATTCTGCCTTTTTTGGGTGCGGGCAAAGCTCAACCGAAACACATCTGCGGAAGTCGGCCGCCAGCGATAATGAATGGAGGGGAACCATTGCGTTTCCCGCGTGCGGATCCCCGCCTCCGGCAAATCGAGATCGGTATCCTCCACCCGCAGCCCGGCCTCGAAGTCCAATTCGGGGCTGATCGTCCAGTTGTACACCATGAAGGGGTCTATGCGCTGCTCCTCGATGCGGAACACGCCGCCATCTTCCAATTCTTCCAACGCCCCTTCTTCGTCAACCTCGAACAATCGCCGGCGCGAATCCCTTTCCTTAAGGCCCATGTCCAGGCCGAGCTTGAGCCTTTGCGAGGGGCCCAGGCCCAAGTTCCAAACCGCGCGCAGGCCGAGTTCCTGATCCTCGCTCCGATCGGTTTCCAACTCTTCCAACTCCCGTTCGGCGCCCTCGAAGGAACCGATGCGCGCCCTCCGGTCAAGCTCCAGTCCTTGGAAATCCAGCTCGAGATCGAAGGCCCCGTTGGAGAGGTTGTGGCGGTAGGCAATGCCTCCACCCAGGTTCTCCTGGTCGAGCGCGGCATGGTCGAACTCCCCTTCCGCGAAGGCGCCCTCACTGAAAAATGAGGAGTCCTCAATTTCAGTCCGATCCGTGCTCAGGGCGGTGAAATGGCCCCGCAACCCGCCTCGCTCGCTCAGCGGGAGGCTCCACTCGGCGCGCAGGCTGGCCTCGTCGGAGTCGAGAAAGTTGGTCTCGTCCTTGTGGAGCAGTTCGCCCTCCGCATCGAAAATATCGGCGATCTGCGTCTTGGGATTGTAGCGCTGTACATAACCGCCCTGAATCGAATAACGCAGCCGGCCGGAAACATGGCCGTAGGAAAGAAAACCCTGGCCCTTGGCTTCTCGATCTTCCGCGAAGTAATTGCCGCCCACCAGTAGGTTCAGGTTTTGTGCGTCATGGGCGTCCTTCAAAACGATATTGACGGTGCCCGCCACGCCCTGGGCGTCCAAATCCGCGCTGGGGCTGCGGCTGATCTCCAGGCGCGCCACCAAATTGGCGGGGATGCGGTCTACAAATAGGGTGCGGTCGTTCTCCAGACCCGGCAGGCGTTTTCCATTGACGAGGATTTGGGTGTATTCGGGACCGATGCCCCGCATCTGCGGCTGCTGGAACTCGCCCGCGTCCGCGGAACCCGAAATCCCGGCTACCCGCTTGAGGATATCGCCCACGCTCAGCGGCTCGAAGCGTTCTAAAAACTCTTTCCCATACACCAATACGGGCCGGGTCTCATCGGATCGGTAGCGGAAATCCTCAGCGGTGAAGACAACGGTCAGCCGTTCCTCGACACGGGGAGCTTCACCTTCATCCGCCCCATCTTGGGCCCCTTCCTCGGGAGGGCCGCTGGGGCCCTTGGCGCTGTCCTGGGCCGCCACGGTCATACACAGAGCCAGGATAAAAATCCACAGAATCCGCATTGACCCCTCCCTTGAAATACCCGGCTCGCGCCGGTTCTTACATGTTCCCGCTCGCTCCAATCTAAGGTAATTTTCATTAAGGTTTGATTAAAAAACTTAGCCGAGATCGCCTCAAGGCTATTTTCAGGAGAAATTGGCCCGATTCTTTTTAGGCAAAAAACAGGTGAAAAGCACGGCTTGGTAACTCATGGGCTGCACCCCATCATAACAACCCAAACCGCCGGGCGCCATCCTTGCCCGCATGATTTTCGGGCAAAACCCAACCGAAGATCGCGGTCAAGAGCAGGAAGGTGGAGCCGGGGCCCATGCCCTCCCTTTTCAAAGCCTCATGGCCGCGATCGCCCCCAAATGCTCGTGGCCGTCATCCTTCCCTGCTCTGGCCCGGTCACGGGCCACATAAGTTGGATCGCGCGCCCACCCTTGTCCATTTCGGCCGAAAACCTCGGGTCTTGCGCCCGCTTCCAAAGGTTCGCGAGTGAGCCACAACCTTCACCTCGGGCCCCTCTCATTTGGCCGTCATGGAGCCCAATCCGGGCCAGCCTTTTGGGTTGCAATCACCCGAGTTTTATATTAAGTTTCGGGCAACCTAGAAAAAGCTCAGGGCGGTTGGGATCTCGCGGAGACTGAAGGGCAGCGAATTTGTCGACGACATCACAATTGGAAAGAAAGCGCGAGCTCACACCCAAGGAGCAAACCCTTTACGACCAAATCGACCGCAACCGGCTACCGCGACATATCGCCATCATCATGGATGGCAACGGCCGCTGGGCCAAAAAAAGGAATCAACCGCGAATCAAGGGTCACAAGGCAGCCATTCCCGCGGTCCAAGATACCCTGGAAGGTTGCGCGGACCTGGGCATCCAGCATTTGACGGTCTACGCCTTTTCCACGGAAAACTGGAAGCGGCCGCCTCAGGAAACCGGAACGCTCATGGCCCTGTTGCGCCAGTTCTTGCACATGGAGGTCAAGTCCGTGCGCAAACACGACCTGCGCGTTGAGGCCATCGGCGCCCTGCACGAGCTTTCCACGGGCATTCAGCGCGATTTGGCGCGCATTGTGGCGCATTCCTCGGGCAACAAGGGCATGCGCTTCAATATCGCCCTCAACTATTCCGGACGCGGCGATATTCTTGCCGCGTTCCAAAAAGCCATGCAAAAGGGTTTGAAAGCGGAGAACCTCGACGAGAAAGTATTCCGGGAATTCCTCTCCACCGGCTCCCAGCCCGATCCTGACTTCGTCATCCGCACCAGCGGCGAGATGCGCATCTCCAATTTCCTGCTGTGGCAAATTGCCTATTCCGAAATTTGGGTGACGCCCACGCTGTGGCCCGATTTCCGCAAGCTGGACCTCTATCAGGGCATTTTAGAGTACCAGACCCGGCATCGCCGTTTCGGGGGCATTTAATGGCCCTGGAACCGAAAAAACTCGCGATTCGAGGGCTCACGGCAGTGGTGGGCTTTTTGGTGCTCGGTTTCATGGTGCTCTACCTCCCCAAATGGTGCTTCGACCTGTTCCTGTTGGCGGCCGGCATGGTGGGGATTTGGGAGCTCTCCCGAATTGCCGATGCGCTGGGCTTTCCCCTTTTCAAAGTACCGCCCATCTCCCTTTTGATTTTGGGATTCGCGGGCTTCTACTGGGACCGGATCAGCATCCCCATGATCGTCTTCGCCGGGGTCGCCCTGACCGGATTGCTCTCCCTGAAGCCGCCCTCGGACATGCGCAAGAGCCTGTTGCGCGTTGGCGTCACGCTTACCGCCTGCTCCTATTTCGGCCTGGGCCTGCTGGGCCTTGCCTTCATCTTCCACATGCCCGGCGATGATCCCCAATTGGGCCGGATCCTGGTCGCGGTCTGCCTGCTGACCACCTGGACCGGCGACACCTCCGCCTACATCTTCGGCTCCATGTTCGGCAAGCACAAAATCGCGCCCGTGGCCTCGCAGATTAGTTTTGGCCGCACGAACTGCGGCATGATTCCCAGCACCTCGCCTTTCCATGGAAACAAACGGCCGATATGGCAGTCCGATGTCGCATCCTTTGCGATCGC
>JBGTRP010000289.1:0-8121 GCA_041940685.1 Acanthopleuribacteraceae bacterium | reverse complement strand
GGTTCTTTTGATCGCCGGTTTTGTAATATTCCCATTCCCGGGCGATGCGCTTTTTGGTGTCGAGCCGGCCGATACCCAGCTTGGCTTGGTCCAGCGCGTAGTCTTGCGCAACATGGGCATAGGTTTGGTGAGGCATCCCGGCCTGAAGCTTCTGCCGCGAAAAACGCTCCTCGCTGGCGCAAAACAGAGGCCGGCCTTCCTCATCTACCAGACAGAGGCTGGAGCAATGGCTCTTGTTGATGCCCACGCCCCGAACCTTTGTGGCTTGGTTGGCAGGGGACGGGTCCATCATCAGGCTTTTCTCGGTAGCTTTTGAATCAGTCATTTTCATGAGCCTCGGTGGAAAAAGATTCCAGGACGATGTTCTCTTGCGAACGCAGGGATTCCAAGATTGCCAATGTTGCGCGCGTGGTCATGGCCAGGCTTTCAAGAGATATAGGGCTGTCTCCGCCGCTCTCGACGGCCTTCAAAAAGGCGTGCACCTCTTCCCGATGACCCTTGCCTTTGAATTTCAGCCTTTGACCGCTCCCATCTTTGAAAAGCTCGGCATGGCTGAAATTATCCAGGATTGCGCTCCTACCGAAACCGGAAACCTCGATGCGTTCCTTTGGCACGCGCGCGTGGCCATTGGTCAAATAAGCAATCGTGGCCAGCGAGCCGTTGTCCATTTTTAGAATCACGGTCAGGTTATCCTCGGCCCCTTCCTCGCCACGGCCGCACTCCATTTTTTCCGCGTAGACAGAAACGATGCGGCCGCGGCATAAGAAGGCCGCGCTATCCACGAAATGGCAGACCTCACCCAATACGCGTCCGCCGCCCTGGCGTGGATCAAGCGCCCAATGGTCGGGCGCCAGCCGTCCCGCGTTGACGCGGTAATGAACGCATACGGGCGCGGCGGATTCGCTAAAGAAATCACGCATCTTCCCAAGATAGGGCGAGAAACGCCGATTGAAACCCACCATCAGATGGCAGTTCGAAGAGACCGAGGCCTCCAGGACGGCCTCCAATTCCTCCATGGTTAAACAGAGTGGTTTTTCCACGAAAACATGCTTGCCCGCCTGAAGCGCCGCGATGGCTTGAGAGGCGTGTAGATGGTGGCGCGTGGCGATGAAAACCGTGTTGATGTCGCCGGCCAGAAGCTCTTGAAAATCCGTGGTACACCACTCGAAACCAAATCCTTTTGCCGCGGAACGGGCGCTGACCCCGGTGCCGTTGCACACGCCTACCAACGCCGCGCCGGATTCCTTAATGGGAGGGATTAGGTACGTTCGGGCAAAACTACCCGCGCCGGCCATACCGATACGAACCCCTGCTTTTTCGGCTCGTGGGGTTCCTACTTGAATGCGCTTGGCCACGGCGCCGGAGGTGGGGTACTCCAACAACACCGCGGGCAAGGCCTGCTTGTCTGGATTCAAGATCTGTTCATAAGCCTGGTGCGCATCGCCGATCTCGTAGGTCTTGCTCACCAACTGGGAAACCTGAAGCCGGCCCGAGTCCATCAAGGCGAGCGCCGCGCTCATGTTGCGATTCTCGGTCCAGCGCACGTAGGCGGCCGGGTAATCCAAACCCTCTTCCTCGTAACCGGGATCGTAGCGGCCCGGGCCATAGGAGCAACTGATCTTCAGCGCCAATTCTTTGCGGTAGAAGGGCTCGCGCGGGATATCCATTCCGATACCGCCCACCACGACGACCGTCCCCTTTTTGCGGACCAACTCGATGGCGAGCTCCAGCGGCTGGTTGGATTTTGTGCTGGCGGTAAGAATCACCGCGTCCGCGCCGAGACCATCCGTGGCGTTCGATACCATCGGCTCCACGCCGGACCCGCTGATCGCGGTCATATCGCAGCCCGAGACCTGCTCGGCCGTTTTGAGCAAAGCCGGCTCCAAATCCAGCCCGATCACGCGGCAACCGGCGGCCTTGAGCAACTGCACCGTCAACTGGCCCACCAGGCCGAGACCGATGACGACCACGCTCTCTCCCAACCGCACATCGGCCTGGCGCACGCCCTGCATGGCGATCGCGGCTAAGGTGGTGAAGGAGGCGTCTTGAAAGGAAACCCCCTCGGGGATCTTGGCGGCCAGGTTCTTGGGAACAAAAATAATTTCCGCGTGATGGGCGTATTCGCCTCCCGCGCAGGCCACGCGGTCGCCCGCCTGAAATTCCGGGCAATTGCTCTCCAGCACCACACCCGCGGAGCTGTACCCCAAGGGTTTGGGCGTGCTTAGCTTGTTGCGGACTTTTTTGATCGTGGCAAATAAACCCTCGCGGCGGAAGTTGTCCCAAACCTGCCGCACCAGATCGGGCCGCTGGCGCGCCTTGCCCAACAGGTTCGCGCGGCCCGCGGCGACCGTGCTCTTCTCCGTACCCGCTGAGATCAGCGAATAGTGGTTCTGGACCAGAATGCCCTGGTGCTTGAGCGCGGGTGGCGGAACCTCTTCCACTACCAAGTCGCCGTTGCTGAAATCCTGGATCAGTTGCTTCATAAATTCATCTCGATAGGATTGCTTTTACTGGGATTTTTCTAAAAAAACAAGCCGCCGGCGCAACGCGCATGGGTATCCGGTCCAAAGCCTTACTTCTCGGCATATACCCAGAGATGCCAACCGAAGCGAGCCTCAAGTGACGATTTCAACGCGTTTGGCATAAGACGCCGAATCACGGGGAGGTGGCGCTCGTTGAGAAAATGGCAGGTAAACCCTACTCGGGAAAACCGCGAAAACAGCGCGGCCGCCTCGGCGCGGCTGAACACGGCGGAGTAGACATTCTCCGGACCATCGGTAGCCTTGTGGATGAAGTTCCCCATCTTGAGATAGGAGAGTCCCCGCTTTTTCAGGAGCAGTTTGTGGCGGGCCAGACGCGCGGGAGGTTCCCCGGTTAGTCGGGAAAGGAGCGCCACCACGCCGGGCACGAACAACAGAAAGATCCCGAGTCGCCGCAGGATTCGGATGGAGATATGGTAGTTCATCGAGTGGCGGTGGTAGAGCATGATCACCGCTTTGCCGCCCGGTTTCAGCACCCGGTGAATCTCTCCCACGATCTTCCGAATACGGGGTGAATGATGGATCACGCCATGACTGAAAACCAGGTCGAAACAAGCATCCGGATAATCCAGCCGCTCCGCATTCATGACGCGCAGCTCGCGGTAGGCCAAACCAAACAGGTCCAGGCGGGCTCTCACGCGCCGGATGCTCTCCTCGGTCAAATCGATACCGGAGTAGACGGCGCCCGACTCGATGAGCTTCTGCGCCTCGGAACCCTGGCCCGTTCCGACCTCCAGCACTTTCTTGTTCGCGAGTTGGAGGGCCGCGATGTTGGTTGGAATATGGGGTTCGGTGGCGAATTTATAGGCGTCGTATTGCTGGAAAAAAGACTCTGAATCGCCATCGCCCGGCACGAGATCCTGCCCGCAGGGATGGGCGTTCCAGAATTGGGCAATACGATCGCTGGTGAACACGCCCGAATTTCCCAAATTTTGGCTCATACCCGCGCCACCTCGCCGTCCAGAAAGGTGCGGCACCACAATTCCTGATTCACCAGGTTCCACAGACGATGGGCGTGATCCTGGCGGCCCGCCCGGTTTTCTTCAACCAACTTCTGAATAAATCGGGGATTGTACCAGCCGCGCTCGCGCACGGCCCGCTCCGAGAGGCACTCCTCCACCAAATCCGACAGCCCCCCCTTCATCCAGCTCCGCAGAGGCGCGCCGAAGGGCGCCTTGGGCCTGTGAATGATGCGCTCGGGCAACAGACCGGTGAGCGCTTGCTTGAGAAGGTATTTTTGCGAACCGCGGCGGATGCGGTAGCGATCGGGTAAGGAGAAAGCGAACTCGACGATGCGGTGGTCGGTCAGCGGGGGACGACTCTCTAAAGATGCCGCCATCGCGGCCTTGTCCGAGTAGTTGAGGTTCCAATCGGGCAGGTACATCAGGGTGTCCAGGTAACACATGCGGCCCAGGTAGGTCAGGTGCTCAGCGCCTTGAAAGGCCTGGTGGAATTTCTGGTACATGTAGGAATTCTCAAAATCGAAGCCATCCGGTCTTGCCAGAAGCTGGGCCAGCTCGGCGCCGTTGTAAAAGCTGCCGTTACTGATAAAACAGGGTAGATCGTCCATTGAGGCGCCGCGGAAGAAACGCTTTGCCCAGCGCGCGTAGCGAAAGCCGCCGCGCTTCCCCGCCACGGGCAGCCGCGCGGCCAGGGGCTCAATCATGCCGCGCCGAATCGGAGAGGGGACGAAGCGTCGGTAGCGCCGGGCATAAAGCGAGGCCAGGTATTTGCGGTATCCGCCGAAAACCTCGTCCCCGCCCATTCCGTTGAGCAATACCTTGGTGCCCTCGTCCTTGGCGATCTTGGCGATGAGATAGGTGTTGATGGCCGCGGTATCGGTGACCAGATCCTCATTGTGCCAAATCAGCTTCGGCAACAAATCGGCAATATCGGGCCGAATGAGAATTTCCTGGTGTCGTGTGCCGAAATGGTCCGCCATGATGCGCGCGTACCGGCTGTCATCCGGCATCTTTTCATGGGCCATGTCCGCGGCATCGAAGGCAATGGTGTAGCTGCGAACGGGTGCCTTGGCCACCGCGGTCATGTAGGCGACCAACGCGCTGGAATCCAGGCCTCCGCTCAAAAACGCGCCCACCGGCACATCCGCGATCATTTGCAGGCGAACCGCGTCTTGCAGGAGCCAGCGCAGTTCCTCTACCAGTTCGCCCTCTTGGCGAATCCGGATCGGCCCGGGTTTCAATTCCCAAAAGGATCGATCCGTTTTCTGACCATTTTTCCAGACCAGGTAATGTCCGGGTTGAAGCTTTTGGATCCGCTGAAATGCGGTTTTCGGGCCCGGCGTCCAACTCAGAATCAAATTGCCGTGGAGGTTATCCGTATCGATTTCACGGGGAAAACCGGGCAGGGAGAGGATGGCCTTCATCTCCGAAGCGAAAAGGAATTGGCCCTTCCACTCGGAAAAGAACAGGGGTTTGATGCCCAATCTGTCGCGCGCCAGGAACAGCGAGCGGTCCCGACGGTCCCAGATGGCGAGAGCGAACATACCGTTGAAACGTTGCAGGCAGGCATGGCCCCATTCCTTGTAGGCGTAAATGATGACCTCGGTATCGGAATGGGAACGGAAGCTATAGCCGCGCTTCCGCAGATCGGATTGGATCTCGCGAAAGTTATAGATTTCACCGTTGAAGACCAGCCAAATCTCCTCGCGGTCATCGCACATGGGCTGCCGGCCTCGCTCGGAAAGGTCGATGATGCTTAGCCGGCGATGGCCCAGCGCAATGCCTTCTTGCTTGGAAACATAAACGCCCGCATCATCGGGACCCCGGTGTACGAGCGTGGCGTTCATCATCTCGATCTGATGGGGATCGGTGAAATTGGTGATACCGCAAATGCCGCACATGGCTCGCTGAAACTCCCTCAAACCCGCGGGTCATCGGCGCACGAACCATTGAGCGGGCGGTTTGCCGCGGCGCGGAGAGCGTCTATCTTGAAAATGGCCGAACCCTTTAGGTAGCAAGAGGTTCTGGGCCACCGCGCCGGGTGGGGGAACGTTAAAGCCGCCAAAGATCAAAACCCGCCTGGCCCACGGCGTCGCGATCGAAGACCGCCTTCACGTCCATGAAGGGCACATTCCGTTCAGCCTTGGCGCGCAAACCGACGAGGTCCACGCCCCGCACCTCGTCATGGGGAACCGCGGCGATCACGGCATCCACCCGCTGCAGCTCATCCGGGGTGATGAGCGAAACGCCGTACTCCTCCTGCGCCTGCACGGGATCGGCCACGGGATCCCACACCCGAACCCGCACGCCGTAGGTCCGCAATTCGGTGACAATGTCGTTGGCGCGCGAGTTGCGCAAATCCGAGCAGTTCTCCTTGAAGGTCAAACCCATGAGGAACACATCCGCATCCTTGATCTTCTGCCCCAGTTGCGCCATCTTCTTGACCGTTTGCTCGGCGATGAATTTGCCCATGTCATCGTTGATGCGGCGACCGGCCAGAATGACTTGCGGATGGTAACCCAAGCTCTGCGCCCGGTAGGTGAGGTAGTAGGGGTCCACGCCCACGCAATGGCCGCCCACCAGACCGGGGCGGTAGGGGGAAAAGTTCCATTTGGTGCTCGCGGCCGCCAGCACATCGCTGGTATCGATACCCATCATATTAAAGATCTTGGCCAACTCGTTCACCAGGGCGATGTTTAGGTCGCGTTGCGTATTTTCAATAACCTTGCTGGCCTCGGCGACCTTAATGCTGGCCGCCCGGTAGACGCCCGCCTCGACCACCAGGCTGTACAGCCAATCCAGCTGGTTGAGGGTTTCCGAATCCTGGCCCGAAACGACCTTCACGATCTTTTCCAACGTATGCTGCTGGTCGCCCGGATTGATCCGCTCCGGGGAATAGCCCACAAAAAAGTCCTCGCCGCAACGCTTGTTGGAGGCGGTTTCCAGAATGGGCACGCAAATTTCCTCCGTTACGCCCGGAAAAACCGTGCTCTCGTAGGAAACAACCGCCCCCCGCTTCAGAAACCGGCCCACGGTTTCGCTGGCATGCTCCAACAGCTTCAAATCGGGCTGTTTGGCCTGGTCGATCGGCGTGGGAACCGCCACAATAATAAAGTCCGCCTCGCTGAGATCTTCGCCGTGATCGGTAAAACGAAGCTGATCCGCTTCCTGAAAGCGTTTTGCATCTACCTCCCGATTCGGGTCGATGCCCTCACGGTAAGCGAGGATTTTGGAGCGGGAAACATCATAACCAATGGTGGGCATCACTCGGCCGAACGCGAGCGCCAGCGGCAGCCCCACGTAACCGAGCCCCACGATGGCTACCTTCTTCTCGTTTTGCATGGACGCCTCTACATGATGATCAGATCAAGAATTGGATGCCGCCCCGCTTTTCCACAACGCGGGCGGATTCGTGATGAAAAAACCGATCCGGGTGGGAATCGGTACACGGCTCCGCCCTTCAAGCAAAATACGAGCTCGCGAAAAGACGGCATGGGTTGTCGGGAAAAATGGTTTGGATGATACCATTCCGAACTCAGGCGGATTGTAGCATTTCCTCTCAAAGGTAAGCCAGCGTTTCATACCCTGCAACGCCAAGGCTTCACGGCAATTGCGGCATCCCGCCATTCTCCTGAATCAGCAGGTGATAGGCCGCGGATCGCGGGAACGGGAAAGGCTGGCAAGACGCGGATCAAGGGCATGAATGTGGTTGGCAAATATGCCAGCAGGGAAATTCAAACTCCCGGGAAACTCGTTCGAGGACGGCTGGGGCGGCCGTGGATTAATCGGAGAGGACCTCGGCGATGCGCCGCACATCCGCATCCGTGAGAAAGGGGTGCATGGGTAGGCTGAAAATATGTTGGGACACCGATTCAGCCACGGGAAAGTCTCCGACCTTGCCTCCGAAGCGTTGGAATACGGGTTGTAAATGTAATGCCTTGCGGTAGTAAATTACACTGGGAATATCTGCCTCTTTGAGCTTGGCCATCAAGGACTCCCGTCGCTCCGAGAGCACCGAGTACAGGGCCCAGCCGCTGCGGTAGTCCTCCGGGATGACCTGAGGAGTCACGCCGCTGAGCAGGGCGGCGTACTGTTCGGCGACCCGTTGGCGTTGGGCGATCTCGGCATCGAACATGTTCAGCTTGGCGAGCAGGACAGCGGCCTGAATCGAGTCCAGGCGGCCGTTCAACCCCAACCGCACATTGTCGTAGCGGTCGCTGCCCTGGCCGTGTTCGCGAATGGAGACCAGGTCATCCCTGAGGTTATCGTCATTCGTAAAAATCATGCCGCCGTCACCATAGGCGCCGAGCGGTTTTGCGGGATAGAAGCTGGTGGCCGCCATATGACCCAGGCTGCCGGCCTTACGACCCTTGTACGCCCCGCCTAAGCTCTGTGCCGCGTCCTCGATCACCAGGAGTTGATGTCGATTCGCGACCGCCATAATGGCGTCGTCATCCGCGGGAAGCCCGAACAGGTCCACCGGAATGATCGCGCGCGGCCGCAGGCGGCCTTCGCGCTTGACCGCGTCGATCGCCGGTTCAAGCTTGGCCGGATCCATATTGAACGTTCCGGGATCGATATCCACAAAAATGGGGGTTGCTCCCAGTAAGGCCACCACC